>JBLIMI010000038.1:0-12722 GCA_047638655.1 Minisyncoccia bacterium
CAAGGCTGTCCAGGTTTCCGTGTTGGCCATGGTTGGCGACAACGACCAGCACTCGATTCAAGCGATGCTGGAAGACCTGCGCGGACAGCGCGGAGTGCGCGCCGAGCTAATCGTGATCGATCGTACGCGAGACGGCACTCTTCGAGCCGATGGCGCGCGGGTCGTCCGACCGGAGTCCATTGGAAATGGAGATGCCTGGCGAAGCGCCTTGATTGAATCTAGCGCTGAGTTTGTCGCATGGTTGCAACCGGGATGCCGGCTGTTACCCACTCATCTGTCCAACGGGTTGGCAGCGCTCGATGCTCGGAGCCAGGCCCTGATGGCCACATGCGACTATTACTTGCACGACGACGAGGGCCAATACATCGGCCGTTCCGACCCCAGCCAAATGGGCGAAGCTCCTGGCCCCGGTTGGGAGAACGGGGTCATCATGCGTCGCGCCGCACTGGATGGGATGGCCAAGACAGCTTTTCATCCTGTGGAGCTAAAACTGTGGCAAGACTTGCGGGCCGAAGGACAGATAACGCACGTTCAAGAACCTGGGTTCTCCATTGCCGAAGAGCGCTACCGCCGAGATTGGGATCGCTCACGGACTGACTCCGCGCTCTTGGCTTTTGCAATGCGGCCGTTTGACGAGCGGACCCCTCGATTGACGGTTTCCATTTGCACCTCGGGCACTGTTGAAGAGTGGAGTCCTTGCCTCGAGGCTTACTCTCGCCAACTCTTGTCGCCGGGAACTTTCGAGTTGGTTCTTGTCACCAATGGAGCGACTGTCGAGACACGCGCGCAACTCGAGAGCATCGAATTCCCCATACCGACGCGCATTCTCCACCAGGAGCAAGCGTGTCTCGCCGCCGCTCGCAACACAGGGATCGAGGCTGCTCGCGGACGTTTGATCCTGTTCGGTAACGAGAACACAATTCCCGCCGAGGAGTGCGTTCAAGAGCACCTGACTGCCCATGCTTGTCTGATGACGGGTGTCCAGGCAGCCGTGCTTGGTTCCGTGGAAGCACCGAGTCGCTCGACACGCAACGCGTTCGCTGGCTACCTACAAAACGCTGGCAACTCCGTTGAGAATCAGGAGCGGCAACCCCACGCATTCCAACCCATGGAACATTTTGAGACGGGGAACGTCAGCATCGATCGACGCGGGGCATTGCGAGTCGGAGGCTTCGACGCCGAATTCGGAGTCGGTGGCTGTGAGGACATGGACTTTGCCTTGCGTCTCAAACCCCTCGGCTACGCAGTGCTGCATGTACCCTCGGCAAGGGCTCACGATTCGAGCGTGACGGACTTCGACGGATACCGCGCACGACGCCTGGCCCGGGCCCAAGGTGAGGTGCGCCTGTTCCACAAGCATCCACAACTGATGGCGAGCCGTGGCGCGCAAGCGACGAATGCCGTGGATTGTCACCAACATACGAGCGAGAGCTTGTGCCAGACAGCAGCCGACGAGAACGCTGCGCGAGAACTCTCCCGGATTGACGTGGACTTGATCGAACCCCTTGGCCCTGAATACATGGAGGCAAAACAAGGGGTCGTGGAGCGACTCTCCACATTGATGCAGTCCCTCGAACGAACCTGGACCCTACGGGGATACCTGCATGGGTTCCGGGAGCAGCGGCTGGCGGAGTTCCAAGGGCTGACGCATTCGAACTCCGATTCAGGGCAAACGATTTGCAGAGGGAGTTTAGAAGCCAGCGATGAATTGGCTGCCTCGTCTCTCGACGTACCGATCAGAAGCGAGCCCTGCCTTGAACTATCGATCATTGTTCCCACCTGCAATCGTCTGCGCGAGTTGATGCAACTGTTGGACAAACTGGCTGAGCAAGACATCGCTGCAGATCGATTTGAAGTCATCGTGGTGGACGACGCCTCCACTCAGCCCGTGCAACAACCGGTCGCCGCAGCCGAGTGGCCTTTTGCCTTGCGCGTGCTGACCCAGTCAGCTTCCGGCCCCGGAGCGGCACGCAATCTAGGAATGCAAGCGGCCCGCGGTAGCTTGATCGTTTTCTTCAATGACGATGCCGTCCCGGCGCGAAACAACTTGCGCCGCCACTTGGAAGCGCATCGTTCTCGCAGTGAAGACGTGGTCGTGATGGGGACCTTCTCGCAACTGCCCCAGCTCCAACAGGACTCCTTCGCACGTCATGTGGAATCCTCGAGCATCCTCTTTGGCCAACCGCTGATGCAATCAGGGTTGCTCTATCGTGGGCTCTCGCTCTGCACGGGCAACCTCTCCATTTCCAAAGTCCTGCTCGAGGGCATGGGTGGATTTGATGAGGCCTTCGTCTACGCAGGGGGCGAAGACTCCGAATTGGGGTTCAGGCTCGAGCGCGACCGTGGGGTCAAAGTTCTCTTCGACGACAGCATTCGTTGCGAGCACGATCATGCTCTCAACGTCGAGGGCTACCTGAACCGGATGCGTGTCATCGGCTGGGCCAACTACTTGATCGAGAGTAAACATGGCCAGACTGGACTGCTAGACGGTGCGCCCACTGACGCGCAAGGTTGGAACGCCCTAGAGCAGGAAGTGCAGTCGGAGCAGGGGAGAATTCGGGAACTGCTGGATCTGGCGACGGATTTCTGTGCGCGTGAGCGGGCTGCGGCTCAATCTGGGCCCGTGAGCGACGACTTCCGCAAACTCTGTGAAGAAATTGGAAACCTTGGGTTTCGCTGGGGGATTGTCGCGGCACACAATGGACGTCTGCCCTGCGCGCGCCAACCCTCCATGCTATGTAGTGGTGGAGCATCGGCAACCCCTTGATGGGTTCGCCACACAAGAGATGGATCACACCCAACCAACCAATACTGATTTGACCCGGGACGAGCAAGAAGGCTACCGCTATTTACTCCCCACTCGGGGTGGCTGGATTGGTGCCAAACTCGGTTGTCACTGCACTCTCGAGATCACCCCCTTTCGCTTGCGAGTGTCTGAATCCCTCGGCCCATTCCATCGTGATACGCAGCACGCATGGGATCACGACTCGGTCTTCGAAGTCGCCGAACACACGGAACACACCCGGGGTCATGTCCTGAACGGCTTGCGCATGACTTCCGCCCAGGGCGAGAGTTGGCTGACGTTGGGGTACCCCGAAGAAAAGCTGGAACAGTTGTGCGGACACTTGCGCGCCGCACAACTCGAATGGAAGGAACGTGTCCCTCCGCCAATTGGAAGCGAGCCAGAGGCGCCAGCCATGCCCAGCCGCTCAGAGGTTCAAATCCACACCACGGCGGATGGCGTGCACGTGGACATCCCCCCCATGGGATTGATGCGGGGTAGCCACGGCCTGTGGCTGATCGGCACCATCTTCCTGTCGGGATCCACGGCGGCTCTGCTAGCCTTCATGTTCGGTATTCTGCCTGCCCCGGCGGTTGGCGAGATTGCCATCCTCGGCCTGTTCCTGTTGCTTTTTGGCGGTTTTGGCGCGTTGCTAATGGTCAGTGGCTGGCACCTGGGGCGACGTAGCGCGACCCTCGAACTGGACGAAGACACTCTACGCGTCGAGCGCAAGTCTATCTTCGGTGAGAGCACTCGCGACTTCCCGCGCTTCACGGTCACCAGCATCGAATGTAGTTCCAGCGGTCTGGTCGTCAATGGCAAACCGGTCAACGAGCTGCAAATCTACGTGCGAGGGCGCAAAGCCATGGGCCTGATGTCGCAACGAACGGACGAGGAGTTGCGAGAGGTGGCTCGCGCCCTGCTGGCCGAGCTGACCAAGTAGGACGCGACCGTCAGCCGATCACGGGCAGCTGACCGTGGTCAAGGTCGAGCTCCCGATGACAGCTCCCGGAAGCTTGCGAATGCTGACCAGACGCATCGGGCTGGATTCCGAGGGCAATGTCCCCCCACATGGAATCGTCTCATCCAGGGATAAGTGCAAGGTACTCACACTCTGTCGAAGATCGGTCACGATCACGTTGTAGCCGGAGGTGATGCGCCTACCGAGGAACACGGCCAGTAGCGTGTTCTGTGTCATGTCAATCGAGGGCGGGCCAGGAGGGTTGACGCCCCCAGAAGTGTGCAGTGTCCAAAAATCGGTCAGCTCGGTGTCGCTGTTGATGACAATCGCGCCCCCTTCGAACAACATTCCGAGAGGGTGCCCGGTGTGGTTGCTGTGCAGGACCGTCGGCGGCACGCCCAAGGAAATCGGCGGCACGAAGTCGATGCGCATGGCATCGGTCAGGTCCGAGGTGGCTCCATTCCGGAACCAAAATTGAAAGGACCACGCTGAGCCGGGAGTGATCTGAGCCGCGGGGTTCGGCGCTAGCAAGTAATCGACCGCGCTCGCTAGCTCCGTTTCTCCGGATGCGGTTGTCACCACGCCCAAACGCCAAACGGGCGAACCACCACCCACGCAAAGAAATCCGTTGCCAAGCGGCGAGGGCGCCTGACTCTGAGCACCATAAAAGAACAGCCCGAGGGAATCCGCGGGCAAACCACCGGCGTGCAAGCGCAGGTCCCCGGATCCAGCATTGACGTTGAAGTCGGCGCTGCCCGTGGCCGAAATGACCGCTCCGTTGGAGCCCGACTGGCAGTAGTTGTTGACCCCTCCGCCCGAAGCCATGGCCAAAGGCGCGGCCAAACAGGACACGGTGAGTATGCGGATGAGGGTGGGCAAGGTCGGGCGCATGGAGCGATGATCAGGTTAGAAGTCAGGAGAGCAGCGTCCCTCACTTGGGGTGCTCTCCCCCATAGCGCTCTCTCCCCAGCGGGTCACAGATTCGGGTCGAGAAGCTCCTTAGCCACCTCCCGCAGGTCCTCGAGGGCCATTTCAATGCGGTCCAGGTGGGTGCGGAACGAGAGCACGCATATGCGCAGGGCGCGGCGCCCCCCCAGGGTCGTGTCGGTCAGCATCACCCGGGCCCGGCGGTTGACTGCCTCGAGCCACTTGCGATTGAGTTCATCCAAGGCCTCCCCTTCCACACCCTCGGGCTCGAGTCGGAAGGCCACCAGGGAGAGTTCCGGCTCCGCGACAATGCTTACGGCGGGCATGCGTCGCAGCTGCTCTGCGGCGTGGCGCGCCAGATCGAGCTTCTCATCCAATGCGTCGCGGAAAGGCTCGAAGCCCAGCAGCTTGATCGGAAGCCAGACCCGCAAGCCACGGTTGTCCCGGGAGAGCTCGGGAGAGATGGCACACAGGTCAACAAGATCCGCATCGTCCTGATAGGGCGGCATGTAGTCGCTAGTGACGGAATGCGCTCGCCGCAAGAGATCAGGCTCCCGCACGAGCAAACATCCCGATCCGTAGGGCAAGAACAACCCCTTGTGAGGATCGAGTGTCACCGAATCCGCAAGTTCGATGCCCTGCAAGGCAAGGCGTCCGCGATCGGTGGAAGCAAAGAATCCGCCGTACGCTGCGTCCACGTGCATCCAGAGCTCTTCTTCGGCAGCGTACTCTGCAATCTCGGTCAGGGGATCGATCGCGCCACTATTCGTTGTGCCCCCGCTGGCAACAATCATGAACGGTTGAAGACCCTCTTCGCGATCCTCCGCAACCATTCGCCTCAGGTCCTTGAGACTCATACGGCAACGATGGTCCGTAGGCACAACCCGCACACAGGCCAGTGGAAATCCCGCGAGAACAGCCGCTTTGGTCACCGAGTGGTGCACCTGATCCGAGACATAGAGGGCACCTTTCAAGAAATTCTCGGGCAGCTTCTCGCGGCGCGCCGCGACCAGCGCCATGAAGTTCGCCATGGACCCCCCGCTCGTCAGCACGCCACCTGCAGTGGCGGGAAGGCCCACCAACTCGCAAAACCAACGCACGGCGTTGACCTCCAACTGCACCATGCCCGGGGCTGCGGCGAAAAGGGTCACGAAACGGTTCACGATGTCGCCGATCAAGTTCGCCACGGCGGTGTGTGGCAAACCTCCACCGGGAATGAAGGCTAGGTATCCCGGCCCCGCCGTGTTGAAGGAATTGGGCACGACACGCTCGAACAGCAAGTCAAGCAGATCGGGCATCGATGCACCCTTCTCGGGCAGAGATTCTGCCAGGCTCCGCGCGAGTTCGGCGCCGCCTTCGAAGACCCCGGCCGGCTGTTCTGGCAAGGACTCGATGAAGGGCAGGACGCGCGCGAGGCTCTGCTCGACCAACTGGCGCAATTCTTCCGTTGAGGGCTCGAGGGGAAAGGATGAAGGCTGGAGGCTCATGGGGCGCAGTCTCGCGCGTGCGGGTCAGAACGCAAGAGCAGGGCTCGAACTCAGGGCCAATGAGCGGCGCTTTTGCTGGTCGCGGCAGAGATCGTTCAGTGGCCGTCCCGCAAATATCGGAGTACACTATCCCTTTAGATCTCCGCGCCACTTGTGTCCAACCGGCTCATGAAGAAAATAAGTCTTCTCGGTGTATTGCTGGCCCTTTTCACCCTACTTGGAGGCGGCTGTGCAGGCCGTCCACAGATTCGTGTGCCCCACCATCTCCACTATGTGGGGTCCTCTACGGTGGCGCTCTTTCTGGCTGAGGCTGATTCCATGCTTCCGGAATTCAGCTTCGAGATCTCCACGGATCCGGAGAGTGACGGCGGGGAGCGAGCGATGCTCGCCGGCCAGGCCGACCTGGCTGGGCTGGCCCGTGAGCCGGGCCCCGAGGTCAAGGCACACGGCATCGCTTCCGCCATGATCGGGCGCGATGCCTTGGCGGTGATCGTTTCTGCCGACCTTCCCGTCGATGGCTTGAGCCGAGACCAGCTACGGCAAATCTACAGCGGCAAGACCACCAACTGGAAAGCCCTCGGTGGTCCCGACCTCGAAATCACGGCCTTCCTCGTGGGAACCAACTCCGCAACACGTGCTGTTTTTCAGGAGCACTTGATGGGAGCAGTGGAGTACGCGGGTGTCGAAATCATCGAGCCGGACTCAGCCATTATCGATGCGGTGGCCGCCACCCCCGGGGGTGTTGGGTTCATCAGCTTTGCCTTCTTGGAGCGCTGCGAGCATGGCGTACGCGCCCTGCGCGTGGATGGTCGCGAACCGTCACACTTTGACTTTGCCTACCCAATCGCACGGCCTCTGTACTTGCTCTGGAAACCCGGAACACCGGGTGCCGAACGGTTCGTGCAATGGGCCCTGAGCCCGGCGGGCCAAGACATCGTCCTGCACCACTACCCCGGAATTGGGGTCCAGGGTTCGGTCGACGCTCAAAGCCCCGCACCACGCCTGGGGACGCTGGTGGTCTTCACGGACACCTTCGAAGTCGTGGATGGCGACATCCAGTACTTCCCCCACCGCTCCTACCAGGTCCTGGATGAGCAAGGAAACTTGCTACGCCGTATCACGAACCACCGTGGCCTGAATGACGAACGCCCCACGCACACCCATCTCGCGGAAGGGACTTACCTGATTCGCACTCAAACAGCCAATGGGGCCGTTCACGAATTCTATGCGACCGTTCGGCCTGGCTTGACGACAGTCCTGAGCGCGGGGGGAAAACTCTAATGCTCTCCTTCTCACACTGGGCACCATCCAACTCAGGTTGCATCAAGAGCTTCCTCTTCGCCTTAACGATTGCAACTCCAACCGCTTTTGCACAGACCCCAACTGCATCCGCGGGCGCTGCACTCTCACCACGTGTAGAGGCCTTCTTTGATTCCGCAGTTTTCTACGGCGACTTCCGATATCGACTCGAAGGGGACAGGAAACGGCCTGATGAGCCCAACCGCTGGCGTTCCCGGCTCCGCCTACGACTCGGAGCCAACCATTCGGTGCGGAACGACCTCCTGGTGGGTGCACGTTTAACCACGGGCCCCAAGGACGGCGCTCGCGACTCCAACGCCAGCAACGGCGGAGAATTCTCTAAACTCGAATTGAACCTCGACCGACTGTTCTTGACCTGGACACCGGATGAGGCCAAAGAATGTTTCGCGACCCTTGGGAAGTTCGCTCACACCTTCCAACGCAATCCGGTCTACGAAGAGCTCGTTTGGTACTCCGATGTTCAGCCTGAAGGCGTGTTGTTCGGCAAGGAATCCCATGAGCTTGGCCCCCTGGACAGGCTTCGCTTGCAGGGGGGTTACTACATCTACAGCGAGCGCGCTGAGGACGACATCCGCATTGCGGTGGCCGAGATCATGACCGAGAAACGCCTCTCCACGTCAACGCGTGGAAACCTCTCCGCTGCCTGGTATGGCTACGAGAACGCCTCTCTCAGTCCATCCGCAACCAGCAATCACTATCAGATCATCGATACAATCGCTGCACTCATGACCGAATTCGACGAGGTGCCCTGGCGCTTTTCCGCTGAAGGAATTTCGAATCTGAGTGCAACGGGCAGTAGTGCGAACGGCTGGGCACTCGGGCTCTCACGGGGAGCTACTCGCCTGCAAGGCGACTGGCGTGCCTACTACCAATATCAAGAAATCGGAAACGACGCGGTCTTCGCGCCGGTGGCAAATGGAGACTTCCTGCTCGATCACAACTTTCGGGGCCACGTTGCTAACTTCGACTATGTTCTCGCCCGCGATGTCACCTTCCGGACTCGCTTCTTGAGTGCCGAGCCCCTCGACTCGAGCCTTGCGGGCGGGAATAGCGACACGACCTACCGCTTGAGACTAGAGCTGATCGTGAAGTTCTAGACCAAAGGTTCAGCGCTCTAATTGTCGGCGCAGAGCTGCATCGATTCCGGGATATTGAAACTCGAAACCGGCGGCTTGCAAGGCGCGTGGTTGCACTCGCTGACTCGCGAGGAGAAGTGCATCGCCCATTTCTCCAAAGAGTGTGCGCACCACGAATGCTGGCATGGGAAACATGGTTGGCCGCGAGAGCGCGCGCCCCAGGGCGCGCGTGAACTCCGCGTTCGTCACAGGATTTGGAGCGACCACATTGATCGGTCCCCGCACCTGCCCGTCGAGAGAGGCGCGCTCCAGTGCTGCAATGGCGTCTTCCAGGGCGACCCAACTCATCCATTGCTTGCCATCCCCGATTCGGCCACCGAGGCCCAAACGAAATGGCAGCAGCATCTTCTGCAAGGCGCCTCCTGCCGCGCTCAAGATCACACCGAAGCGCAGGCATACGGTGCGCACACCCTCCAGTGCCAGCGCTTCCTGCTCCCAGTCCTCACAGAGGTGGCTGAGGAAATCCGTACCGTGTGCGCTCGCTTCGTCAAGGACTCGATCCCCACAGGAGCCATAGATCCCTATGGCGGATGCGCACAGGAAACTCTCTGGCTTGTGCTTGTTCTCGCGAATCGCGGCCACCAATTGCTGCGTGCCTTGCACGCGACTGTTGACCAGTTCACGTTTGCGAGCCTCACCCCACCTTCCGCCTGCGATGTTCTCGCCCGCCAGGTGAATGACGCAGTCCACTCCGTCCAGCGCCTGAGGATCAATGGTCCCCGCCTGCGTGTTCCAAAGGAACTGGTCGGGGCCTTTCGGATCCGACCGCACCAACCGGCGGACCCGGTGACCGCCGTTGGCCAACACCTGACTGAGGGCCCCCCCAACCAGGCCCGATGAGCCGCTGATCAGCAGATCGAGCTTTGCTTGCGCGCCTTGAAATTCATCCTGCATGGGAACCACTGCCTGCTATGTGCTCTTGGGAATTCAACTCCACTTGCTCTCGCCACGGCCCACGCCAATGCTGCCGCCTCCTGCAAAGAAGATGGTCAAGCCGCCCGCCAGGTACAACAGATTGAGTTCGACCGCCAATCCACCGTGCTCCCCCAGACTCAGGGCGTCCGCACCGTACCCCAACCAAATGGAAACTCCCATGGTGATCGCGAGGATCAGGGCCGCCGGCCTCGTAAGGAAACCCAGCAGCATCAGGAGCGGGGCCAGGACCTCTCCCAGATAGACGCCCCAGGCAAGCTTCTCTGGTAGGCCCGCGGAACCCAGCATACCTCCGATGGAGCCAACGCCATTTTGAATCTTGTCGATGCCGTGCAGCAGCATCAATCCGCCCACGGCCAGACGCAGTAGAAATAGAGCGAGATCGGTGTGAAGTAGCGGTTTGTTCATCGCGATGTGGTTTGCGGGTTCCAGGTAATTGGGAGGATACGTAAAGCGTCGGCCGGGTCCTATAGAAACCGGTGTGCGGCGGACACAAGTGCGCGCTATTCTCCCGCCATGACAAATGCCTTCGATCGGCTCGCGGCCCGCCGCGAGCATCTCGCCGTTGCTAACCCCTTGCGTGCCCTGACTGATGTCATCAACAAAGTCGAAGGAGGCATCAATCTCGGGCAAGGAGTCTGCGACCTAGACGCACCAGCGTGCCTCTTGCAGGGCGCCCAGGACTCCATTGCAGGTGGAGATCGTCAGACCTACACGCCCTACATGGGTCTCCCCGAAGTTCGCGAGCAAGTGGCGCGCAAGCTCCGGAACTACAACAAGCTCGACATCACAGCGGATCAGGTCCTGATCGGCCTGGGCTCCTCGGGGGCCTTCTTCGCCGCTGGCACCGTGCTCCTTGAACCTGGGGATGAGGTCATCCTCTTCGAGCCTTTCTATTCTTACCACCGCAGCTCCCTGCTCTTGCTGGGGGCGCGCCCGGTTTGTGTCCGTCTGCAGGACCCGGACTACGCATTGGACTTGGAGGCCCTGCGCAAAGCCATCAGCAAGCGCACGCGTGCCGTCATCATCAACACACCCGCCAATCCCACGGGAAAAGTCTTCAGCGAACAGGAACTGTTGCAGATCGCCGAGTTGTTGGATGGAACGGACATCCTCGTTTTGACGGATGAAGTCTACGAGTACATGCTCTTCGACGGTCGCCGACACATTTCGCCAGCTTCCCTGCCCGCGCTCAGCGACCGGACCCTGACCATCGGTGGCTTCAGCAAAACCTACTCCATCACCGGTTGGCGAATCGGTTACCTGGCCGGTCCGGCCGCCATTGTGAACTCCATTGGACTTGTCTGCGATCAAATGCATGTTTGCCCGCCCCGCCCGCTTCAGCGTGGCGTGCAACGAGCCTTGGCGGAACTGCCCGCCAGTTTCTACGAGGACTTGCGTTCGAGCTATGAAACGCGCCGCAACCGATTCTGTGACGCCCTACAAGAAGCAGGCTTCCAGGTCGATCTGCCCCAAGGCGCCTACTACGCCATGGCCGGTTACAAGGATGTTCTCGGTGACATAGAGCCCTACGATGCCGTCCTCAAGCTGATCCAACGGGTGGGCATCAACGCAGTCCCTGGAAACCTGTTCTACGAAAACGGCGAGGGCATCCGCACCATGCGCTTTCACTTCGCCGTTGAAAAAGACTCCCTGGATGACATCTGCCGGCGCTTGCGTAGCCTGGCCTGAACGCGTGCTCGCGGTTCGGGTATGTCCTTACTGGTCCGAAGTCTTCTTCAGCCGCAACTGCCGAACGTAGCTACCCGAAATGTAGTGACGCTCCCGCTGGTGATAGGATTCGTAGCCCGGAGTGCTCACCGATAATTGGGCTCGTCCGCGAGGAATCTGGCAGGAGTAGGACCCGTTGGCATCGGTCAGCAATGATCGAGTCTCGCCGCCCCGAGCGATCTCCACCCGGGCGCCGATCAAGGCACGATTGTCGCTTTCGGACAGCACGGTTCCCATGAGGGTCACCTGCTCGGTGACAGCCAGAGGCTTGTAACCAGCAAGATCGACCTGGAGCACGCGCCTCTCCTGACCGGTCATTAACTCCCACTTCTTCCAGACGACGGACTCACCGATCGCGTTCCCAAACAAGTCCTCCTCTCCCGAGGGCACGGTGAGCAGCATCTCGAGCGCGTAGGTGCCTCCCAGTAAGTGCAGAAAACTGAAAATCCCCACTCCGCCAGTTGAGGTCGACGAGATGGGAGTGCTGAGTTTGGCCAACCAAGCGCTGTCCTCGGCTCCACGCACATCTGCAGGAGTCCCTCCAATTCGTCGCACGAGACGAACCGCTGCTTTCGAAATCGGCCGACCTTGCAGGTCGACGATCTGGGCACCGAGGCTGTAGGACGGTCGCAACTCGACATGGATCGCGCCTTCGCTTCCCGACAACTGCCGCGAATAGGCAAAGTGCTCGCTGTCTGCGACTCTCAGCTCGCAGCCGTCGCTGAGAACCAGGGCTGGAAAGATGAACTCCCCCCGTGAATTGGCGCGAGCCGATTCCTGGGCTCCCGATCGACGGATCGTCAAGCGCGCCCCCGACACCCCCCTATCGGTCCCTACGGAAGAGACCTTCCCTCGCAGCCTCGTCAGAATGGTGGGCAAAGTGATCGTCACCTCCTGCGCTGGAAGCTGAATCAAGGCTTGCACCGATTCACGACCCAATGGCGGTTGCACTTCCACAAGCCAAGTTCCTGGCACGCCCACAAACTCAACGTCTCCGTGCACATCTGCGACTTGATCCGTTGGGCCGAACTGCCACGCGAAGAACCCTTCCCCCTCTCGCGCTAGCCGCTCGAGTTCCAGCTCATCATGCACGTCCGGCTCAAAACGTTGCTCCCATCCCTCTGCGGTCAGCAACAGACCACCTGCAAATTCCTGGGGGCTAAACAAGACCTCTGCGCCGACTGCGGGCTCTCCAGCGCGGTCCACCACATGGACCGTGACCACATGTCTCGCTGCGACTTGCAAGACCCCCACCTCCAGCACTTCGCCTGGCGTCAAGTCGTGATCATGGACTCCGGGAAGCCCGGTGTGCAGTTCGGGTTGGATCTGTAGCCACTCTCCCGGAGTGACGCCGACGAACAACGGACCGGGCGGCAATGCATCGAATGCAAAACGCCCACCTGGGTCACTCAGGGTTTCGTAATGGCCCGGATACCAGGGCTTTT
>JBLIMI010000039.1:0-12718 GCA_047638655.1 Minisyncoccia bacterium
TCAATGACGAGGGTTTGACCCGTGATGTAGTCCCCACCTGGGCCCACGAGAAAGTCCACCGCGGCGGCAATTTCCTGAGCGTTTCCAATCCGCCCAAGGGGAATCGACTGCTTCAGGGTCTCCGCAGCCTGTTCATCGATTGCGGCGGTCATGTCCGTTTCAATGAACCCGGGGGCCAGCGCATTGACGCAAACCCCCCGGACGGCGAGTTCCTTCGCGAGCGATCGCGTCAAGCCAATCACCCCCGCCTTGCTGGCCGCATAGTTGGCTTGCCCAGCATTGCCGATGACGCCCACGACGGAGGAGATGTTCACGATGCGGCCGGCGCACTTCATCAAGGGCCGCGTGGCGGCCTTCATGAAATTCCAGGTGCCCTTCAGATTGACAGCGATGACCCGATCAAAGTCCTCTTCCGACATGCGCAGCATCAGTTGATCGCGCGTCACACCGGCGTTGTTGATGAGGATGTTGAGACCGCCGAGGTCTTTCTGCACTTGCTTGCAGAGGTCCGCCACCGCGCTCGAATCAGCGACATCGACGCCGTAGGCCGCGTGGCCTTCGCCAAAAGCATTCAAAGCCTCGATGGTGGCGGCACAGTTCTCCGCGGACGTAGCGATCGCCGCCACCTTGGCGCCCCGGCGGGCAAGCTGCTCTGCAATCGCGCGGCCAATGCCACGGGAAGCACCGGTCACCAAGGCCACCTGGCCCTCGAGAAATTGATCTTGGGTGGGGGAAGTCACAGCGAATCTGTTTGGAAGGTGTTGATGGAGGCGCCCAGGTTTAGGGGGCTTGGCTGGGTTTGGCGGCGGACTCTACCGATGCCGTCTTGTCAATCTTGCGCATAATTCCGCCCAGGATCTGACCGGGGCCCGGCTCAAGGAAAGTGGTGATCCCTTGTTCCAAAGCATGTCGCATGGACTTCTCCCAAAGCACCGGCGCACACACTTGTTGCGCTAGTTGCTCACGGATGATCGCGGGGTCGCTCACGGGCCCACCATTGACGTTGCTCAAGAAGAGCGTCTGGGGCTCGCGAATCTGCACTTCAGCCAGGGCACCTACCAGGCGCTCTGCGGCTGGACGCATGCACTCCGAGTGGAATCCGCCAGCGACGGTCAGCCGCGTAGCACGGCGGACACCATGCTCCTTGGCCTTGGCCTCGACCACCTCCAGTGCGCTGAGTTCGCCGGAGACGATCACCTGGCCCGGGGCATTGAGGTTCGCGACCGAACAGATTCCGGCGGCCGAACCCAACTCCGCCAATTGGCGGGCAGTGGCTTCATCCGCGCCCATGAGCGAGACCATCGAACTGGGGATCGCTTCAGCCGCTGCTTGCATGGCCTCGCCACGCACGCGCACCAACCGCAGGCAATCCGCGAAATCGATGGACCCCGTACACCACAGGGCGGTGTACTCGCCGAGGCTCAAACCAGCGCAAACGCTGGCTTCCGAGAGCTTCAAGCCTTCTGTCTCAAGAGAGCGCAGAATCGCCACACTGGTGGTAAAAATGCCCGGCTGGGCCACGTCGGTGCGGTTGACCTCGTCACCCGACCGCCAACACTTCTCACTCAGAGCGAAGCCCAGGATCTCGTCGGCTTCGGCGAAAGTGTCCCTGGCGACAGGATAGGCCTCGGCCCAGTCCAGCCCCATGCCCTCGGCTTGGGCGCCTTGCCCGGGGAGTAAGATTCCTCGATTCATGCTTCTAGTCGCTTTCGCGACGGCTCGGTTCAGTTGTTGAGAGGCGGTTCAGTCTTACCAGCGAACCAGGGCACCGCCCCAGTTGAGCCCAGCGCCAAAGGCGCACATCACAAGCAGCTTGCCGCGCTCGATGCGGTTTTCGAGCACCGCCTCACTGAGCGCAATGGGCACACTGCCCGCACTTGTGTTGCCGTACTTGGAAATGTTCACCATGACCTTGTCAGCGGAAATTCCGAGCTTGTCGATGGAGGCGTCGATGATCCGTTGGTTGACCTGGTGCGGCACCAACAAGCCGAGCTCGTCGGCGTCGTAGCCCTCGAGCATCTCGCCCACGGTGCGCGTCATGGTGGTCACGGCGAAGCGATAGACTTCACGCCCCATTACGGTGATGAAGTTCTCACGGTTTTTGAGGGTTTCCTCGGATAGCGGCCGGCGAGATCCCCCCCCAACCATTTGAATGTACTCGTAGCCTGCGCCATCGGAGCCCAGGGAGATACGCAGGATTTCACCGGGCGCGCCCTTATCCTGCAACTTGATCACGGCGGCCCCGGCACCATCCCCAAAGAGGATAGAGGCGGTCCGGTCTTGCATGTCGAGAAAGCGCGACAGGGTTTCTGCGCCGAGGACCAGGGCGACCTTGGCCCGTCCGGCGCGGATGGTCGACTCGCCCACCGACAGCGCCGTGATGAAGCCAGTGCAAGCCGCCGCCACATCGAAGGCCGCCGCATTGCAGGCTCCAATCGCCGTCTGCACCTGGGGCGCCACGGCCGGCAGGTATTGGTCCGGGGAGATCGTGCCCACCACGATCAAATCCACTTCCTCGGGGCTGATGCCCGCCTGTTCGAGAGCGAGCTTGGAGGCCTTGATGCAAAAATCGCTGGTGGCTTCCCCATCACTGGCGAAGCGGCGTTCCGCGATGCCCGTGCGTTGCTGGATCCACTCATCGCTGGTGTCCAGAATCTTCTCGAAGTAGGCGTTGGTGATCACCTGTTCCGGCACATAGTGCCCAGTACCGACAATTCCAACAGACTGGCTATCGTTCATTCGCTGCTTCCTCTTCTTTGGGGGAGCCCACGGTCTGCGGACTGTTGCAAAGCATGGGCCAAGGGCTCTGCCGGTGCAAGGCTCAGCCCCCTTGCAATCAAGCCTTGTTTACTTCTTTGGGAAAGCGGCAGCCACGCCCTTCACGATGCCCGCGTTCAATCCCGCATCCAGGTCACCTGCAGCGAGACCCAGCGCGTTGGCCACGGCCACTCCGTCAGAGCGGCCATGCCCCACCACCACCACGCCATTCACCCCCAGCAGGAGGGCGCCGCCATATTCCGCGTAATCGATCTGATGATTCACATTCGCAAACAACTCACGACCGTAGTCGGCCCCGTGCTGTTTCAGCTCTCCGGCCACGAGCCCCATCATGAAGCCTGCGAAGCCCTCGAGCAATTTGAGCACCACGTTGCCGGTGAAGCCGTCCGTGACAATCACGTCCACCTTGCCCTGGAACATGTCGTTGCCTTCGACGTTGCCCACGAAATTTACCGGGGTCTCACTGATCAACTGATGAGCTTCCTTGAGCAAGTCGGTGCCCTTGCTGGCTTCTTCGCCGATATTGAGCAAGCCAACCCGCGGCGCTTTACAGTCCAAGCACTGCTGGGCGTAGATCGACCCCATCAAGGCGTAGAGCGAGAGGTGATCCGGTTTGGGTGCAATGTTGGCGCCCATGTCGAGCACGGTCAGAGGTCGACCACCCAGGGCAAAAGTGACCGCAATGCCCGGGCGGCGAACACCTTCCAAAGTACCTAAGCCGCGCGTCGCTGCAGCCACCAAGGCTCCGGTGTTGCCCATCGAAACGACGGCCCCTGCCTTGCCTTCCTTCACGGCGCGCACGGCGACCGAGATCGATGAGTCCGACTTGCTACGCAGCGCGACCGCTGGAGAATCGTGCATGTCCACGACTTGGGACGCGTGCAGGACTTCGAAACCGGGGTTGCCCCCACGATCTTTCAATCCTTCTTCGATGCGTTCAGCATCCCCTACCAGCAACAAGCTTCCGGGCTCAAGGGCATGCTTGCGTTCGCTTGAAATAGCACGCAACGCGCCATCGAGGGTGGCCTCGGGTGCGTTGTCACCGCCCATCACATCGAGGGCAATGCGTAGTGACTCCATGGATTGACTGGACGAAGGAGGAGGTTCAGCTCAGAGGCGCCCGACCCGCGGTCAGGCGACGCCTACAATGAGTCGAAGCCTAGAACTCTTCCTTTTGCAGAACGTCTGTGCCCTTGGTCCCGCCTTTTTCGAATCCGTAGTGCCCGCAGGAATCGCAGACGCAGTGCTGCTTCACAGCGGCACCACAACGTGCGCAGTGGTGCACGGGGTTCACGGTCACGGCCAGGTGTGAGCGCCGCATGCGCTTCTTGTGCTTGGAGATTTTACTCTTGGGATGTGCCATGAAACTTGTGGGCGCGCGGGTGAGAGGCGCGCCTTCCCCCTTTGATCAGAGGGATGGATAATCGGGTTGGAGTCGGTGTACGGGGCAACGCTGGGTCCACGCTAGCGGCAGAATATGGGAGTCCCCATGACCTGCCCCGCGCCCAGTGAAGCCGAAAAAAATAAGCCCTGGGCCCCAGAGTGTCAACGCTCAGTCCAGGGAGTCTGGCCCAGCGGGAGCATTTGGAGACGATTTGGTGCCATTCTCGCACCAAATTGGCACCAACCCCTCAAAAAATCTCAGCCAGAGAACTCTTGGCCCAGGCCACAGCGGCCTCCAACCCGGAGGCATCCGTGCCCTGCCCTTGCGCCCGGTCCGGCCGCCCGCCGCCGCCTCCTTTGAGATGGCCGCCCAATGTTTTGGCAAAGGGCCCAGCTTTCAAGCCTCTCTCCTGGGCCAAGCCCGTGGAGAGAACTTGGAAAGGAACTCGGTCACCCTCCCGGCCAATCAAAACCACCGCGACCGAATCCGAGAGGCTGGCGATGCGGCCCGCCAACTCGTCCAGGCTTTGCCCATTGAGGTCGGGAACATCCAGCACGCCGTAGAGCACGCTCTCTCTTTCCGAGAGCAATTGCTTGGCTCCCTCAAAGGCTGCGTTGATGTCGCCACCGGCAGATTGCTTCTTTTGCTTGGAGGCTTCCTTGAGTTTGGTCTGCAGGGCTTCGATGCGCCCCACCAACTCATCGGGTTGCGTCTTGAGCAGGCCCGCGGAGGCACGCAAGGTCGCGCGCACTCGCTGAATCTCGTCGAATGCAGCGGCACCGGTGAGCGCTTCGATGCGCCGCACCCCAGCGGACACCGCCCGTTCGGAGAGGATCAAGAAGGGACCGATGTCCCCAGCAGCGGAGACGTGAACGCCCCCGCAGAGTTCCATGGACCAACCGCCGATATCCACCACTCGCACTAGGTCGTCGTACTTCTCACCGAAGAGTGCCTTGACCCCGCGCTTCTTGGCGGCCTGCAAGTCTTCCACGGAGGTGGCCACCCTGGCGTTTCCCATGGACTGCACATTCACTTGGCGTTCGATGCTGTCCAGCTCCTGCGGTGAAACCCCGCCAGGGTTGGAGAAGTCAAAACGCAGTCGGTCGGGCCCCACATAGGACCCCTGCTGTTGAACGTGCTCCCCAAGGACGTTTTCCAGGGCTTTGTGCAGCAAGTGGGTCGCCGAGTGGTTGCCAGCGGACATAGCACGGGCCTTC
This sequence comes from Minisyncoccia bacterium, assembly GCA_047638655.1. Taxonomy (GTDB): domain Bacteria; phylum Planctomycetota; class UBA1135; order UBA1135; genus JABACD01. Next base: position 5,380 of record JBLIMI010000039.1, read on the forward strand.
AGGTCCACCTTGGCTTCCACCGCCAATCCATCCTTGGGCTGACCGGAGGCCTTTCCCAGGTGAACGGTGACCGCTCCTGCGGCCTTCGTGTTCGAAACTTCGAAGACGAATCCATCCCCCTCGATCCGCCCACGCTCTCCACACTGCCCGCCGGACTCGGCGTAGAAGGGCGTCGTATCGAGAACCAAGCGATCGGGGCCATCCTCTCCGCCGGGGAAATACCCAATGACCTTGGAGGAGGTCTGTTCGGATGAAGCGTCTGCCTCATGACAGGTGCGACAGGTTTCGGAAAGGCTCTCCGACTCCTCTCCCGACAGCAACTGCTTGAAGCTGTCCTTGGACTTGCTCGCCTCTTGATGCTGGGACTGGGAGGCGGACCAACCTTTCTGGTCCAGGGTCAAGCCGCGCTCCTCCGCCATCTGTTCCACCAGGTCCTGGGGAAAGCCATAGGTGGCGTACAACTCGTAAGCGAGATCTCCAGGCAAGACCTGACCCTTCTCGCCCTGGATTGTGTCCGCCAAGCGTTCGAACTCGATCAAGCCCCGACCCAGAGTCCGCCCGAAAGCGATCTCCTCTTCTTTGAGGATCAACTGGATGTGATCGATGCGACGGGGCACCTCGGGGAAAGCCACGCCCAGGACATCGGCCACGCTGGTGGCCACCTCGAACAGGAAAGGCTCTTCCATGTTCAAGACCTGACGACCGAAACGTGCGGCTCGCCGGATCAAACGGCGCACCACGTAGCCACGGCCCGTGTTCGAGGGACTGGCTCCGTCGGCGATGGCGCAAGACACGGCGCGCACGTGGTCCGCGATCACTCGGAATGCAATTTTGGTCGGTTCATCTGAACTGCCGTACTCCATGCCCACCCGTTCCCCAATCTTCTCGAAGATCGGTCCGAAGAGGTCCGTGTCGTAGTTCGAGCTCTTGCCTTGCAGGACCGAGAGAATGCGCTCGAAGCCCATGCCCGTATCCACGTGCTTGGACGGCAAGTCTTTCAGAGATCCGTCATCGAGTCGGTTGTACTGAATGAAGACCAGGTTCCAGAGTTCGATGAAACGCTCGTTGCCCGCATTGACGCCGATCTTGGGATCTGCACCATCCTCCGGGTTGGAGTCAGGACCGCCGCGGTCAATGTGGATTTCCGTACAGGGTCCGCAGGGGCCCGAAGCGCCCATCTCCCAAAAGTTGTCCGCCTTGCAAGCACGCAAAACACGGTCGGGGGATACGCCGGCTTTCTCGATCCAGAAGCGTTCCGCTTCTTCGTCCGCGCCCAATCCGTTTTCCGCATCGCCTTCGAAGACCGTCACCCAAAGCCGCTCTTTCGGCAACTTCCAGACTTCGGTCAGCAGCTCCCATGCCCAGAGGATCGCGTCCTCCTTGAAGTAGTCCCCAAAGGACCAGTTTCCGAGCATCTCGAAGAACGTGTGGTGATACGTGTCACGCCCCACCTCTTCCAAGTCGTTGTGCTTGCCAGAGACCCGCAGGCATTTCTGTGTGTCTGTGGCGCGCTTGTAATCCCGGGACCCCGTCCCAAGAAAAACGTCCTTGAACTGGTTCATGCCCGCGTTGGTAAAGAGCAACGTAGGGTCATCGGCGGGGAAGACTCCACCAGAAGGCACTTCGCGGTGCCCGCGTTCGATGAAGAAGTCCAGGAATTGGCGACGAACCTTGGCGGCGGTGAACTGTGTCATGGCGTGGGCCCGGATCGGACCCCTCGAATAGCAGAAAGGATGAGGGAGTGGCTAGCGGGAGTGTATCGGTCCTCTCCCACTGGGTTCCACCCCTTCACCCTTCTGTTTTGACACGCGGGGTCAAGAGCCCCACTCAGGCCGGGACGGCTACTTGCCGCTAGCCGCGGTGGTGGCCTTGGGCTTGGCAGCCGGGTTCAGGACCGCTGATTGATTCGAGGCTGAGGCAGCACCCGATTTTTCGTCCTGACCAGCGCCCGCCGCGAAATCGAGGCTATCGGAGACCCCATCGGCTCCTAGGGCGTCATCTGGGGCACCTTCATCGTTGCGCTCGGCTCGAATCCAGCCGTCCAAAGAGTCTGCCAGGTCCGGGTTGTCGATCAGGAAGGTCCGCGCCCGTTCCTGGCCTTGGCCCAAGCGGATTTCGCCTTCCGAGGGGTGAACCAGGGAGTACCAGGTTCCGGAACGCTTGACGAAACCGGCGGTCATGCCCATGTCGAGCAATTCGCCTTCGCGGCTGATGCCCCCGCTGTACATGATGTCGAATTCCACCTTGCGGAAAGGCGGAGCGAGCTTGTTCTTGACCACGGTCACCTTGGTGCGGTTACCCACGGTGATCTCGCCTTCCTTGATCTGACCGATGCGACGGATGTCCAGGCGCACCGAGGAGTAGAACTTGAGAGCGCGACCACCGGTGGTGGTCTCGGGGCTGCCGAACATGACGCCGATCTTCTCGCGAATTTGGTTGATGAAGATCACCATGCAATCGGACTTGGCGATGGCCCCCGTGAGCTTGCGCAGGGCTTGGCTCATCAGGCGAGCATGGAGTCCAACAAAGCTGTCCCCCATCTCCCCCTCAATTTCAGCCCGGGGCACCAGGGCCGCCACGGAGTCAATCACCACCATGTCCACGGCGTTCGAGCGCACCAGGGTCTCGACGATTTCGAGCGCCTGCTCGCCGGTGTCCGGTTGACTGACGAGCAGGTCGTCCAGCTTGACTCCCAACTTGCGAGCGTAGGAAGGATCTAGGGCGTGCTCCGCATCCACGAAGGCGCAGATGCCGCCCTTCTTCTGGGCGTTGGCGATCACGTGCAAGGTCAAGGTCGTCTTGCCCGAGCTTTCCGGACCGTAGATTTCGACGATGCGACCCTTGGGCAAGCCCTTGCCCCCCAATCCCACGTCGAGGGCGATGGAGCCGGTGCTGATGCACTCGATTTCCTTCATCAGCGGCGACTCGTCGCCAAGACGCATGATCGAGCCCTTGCCATAGGCGCGCTCGATGTCGCCCAAGGCGGACTCGAGGGACTTCAGCTTGGCGGCGGGGGTGGTGGCATTGGCCACGGTGCGGGCGGTGGCGGCGGACTTGGGGCGGCTAGATTTCATGGTCTTTCTGGTGTGTCGTGGCAGTGAGTTGTTTTTGGTCGTCGAAAGGATGCACACGGTCGAGCGGAGCGACTTTTCATCGCTTCACTGCCGTGATCCTAGCCCCCATCGGACCCCTCACCTAGCACCGTTCGGCATTTGTTCGGGTTTTCTCGAATCCGCTTTGCAGGGGCCTAAAACAGACGTCTTGCGCTCCTGACGGTTGCGCTTTGCTTGCCAAAAGGTGGCCTGGGGCCCCTCGCGCCCCCCAAAGGGAACCTAAACCGTGACGATGGTCAGCAGGTCGTCGTAACGTTGGGCCAACTCATCCGGCGTGCGTTGGGACAGGGGTCCCATGCCAAAATCCTCCACACAGAAGGATGCGGTGACCGTGCCGTGCAACATGGCCTGACGCAAAGTGGCTGGCTCTGTGTTGCCCGTCTTGGCCACGTGGCCCATGAAGCCACCGGCGAAGGAATCTCCGGCACCGGTGGGGTCCACCACGTTTCGAACGGGATAAGCCGGTAGCGAGAAGTGGACATCGCTGCCCATCAAGAAAGCACCGTGTTCCCCTTTCTTGAGCACCACCAATTTGGGGCCCATGCCGAGCACCTGACCCGCGGCGCGAATCAAGTTGTCCTCGCCGGTCAACATGCGCGCCTCTTCGTCGTTGAGCACGATGGCGTCCACTTTGCGCAGCAGAGCTTTGAGGTCGTCCAGGGCGACATCAATCCAGAGATTCATCGTGTCCACCATGACAAACTCCGGTCGCTCCACTTGCTCCAAGGCCTTCATCTGCACAGCGGGTGCAGCGTTAGCCAGGAAGACGTACTTGGCGTCGCGGTAAGACTCGGGCACCTTCGGATCAAAGTGCTCGAGCACGTTGAGCTCCGTGAAGGTGGTGTGGCGAGTGTTCCAGTCCTTTTCGTAGCGACCGCCCCAGCGAAACGTCTTGCCGGGGGAGATCTCGACGCCGGTCGTGTCGACGCCGCAGTTGGACAGGGCGCTGAGGTCTTCCTTGGCGAAGTCCTCACCCACCACGCCCACGAGTTTGGGGTCCGCGAAGTGGCTAGCGGCCACGGCGCAATACGTCGCGGATCCTCCTAGCACTCCCTTGCGGGAATCGTAGGCGGTCTCGATGTCGTCGTAGGCCAGAGTGCCGATCACAAGGAGAGTCATGGCTGAGTCGCAGGGGGAGCTGGAGAGAGGAGGGATCGCGGAGTGGCCGAGATCAAAGACATTTGAAAGGCCCAGGTCAATTCCCTGGAGCTCGATCTAGGTCGCCGACTTGACCTTCGCGCGCCACTTGGCGGGCTTGATCGCCACCGGGCAGGAGCAGTAAAAAACCGCCTAAGAGGCCCAAGACTACATTGCAGAGCCGGAAAGTGAGGCTGATTGCCACACCAATGGCCACGCTCGCTCCCATCATATCGAAGAGAGTGCCAAAAGCCTTTTCGCCCACGCCCCAGCCGGCGGGAGAAATGGGCAGGGCCGTGATCAGGTTCGCCACGGGCACCGCTCCCACGTAGGCGGCGAAGTCGAGATTGTCCCCGAGGGCGCGGCCGATGAAGAATATGGCGGCGATGACGGCCAGATGATTGCCCATGGAGAGCAAGACCGAGCCTAGCAACTCAAGCGGGTGGCCGCGGTACAGCAGTGCAGCCCGTTCGAGTTTCTTGAGTCGTTCCCCCTGGGGCAACTTCTCGATCCAGCGATCGAGCCCCAGCAAGCGCCTGGGTCCCTGGGCCAAGACCCCCACCAGCCCAGCGGTCAACAGCCCTAGAATGGCCAAACTCGGCATGCGCAACAGTTCGAAATCTCCCCCGCGCCACCAGATCATCGAGGTTCCCAAGAGCACCAACGCCCACAGCCCGACGAGTCGATCGATGACCACCGTGGCCAATGCATCCGCCCGACGCTCCGGGTACTCGCGAACGGCGAGCAAGGCTTTGGGCAGGTCGCCTCCGGTCAGCCCGGGCATGGCGAGATTGAAAAAGAGCCCCAGAAAAGTCAGCCGCAAAGTTCCGCGCCAGGTGCTCGGGCAACCGGCCAAATGCAGGATGCGCCACCAGCGACTGACGCCGAAGAACACACCCAGGAATAAGAACCCGAGAGCTAACGCGAGCGGGCCGCGCCGAGCCCCCAGGAAAATGCGCGGCATGCCCGGGCGCCATTCGTATCCCATTTGAGCCTCGGGTCGCGCCGTGACTTCCAACGCTCGCCCCTCGGAGCGGGCCAATCGCAGCTCTTCGGGCCAGGCGTCCTCCAGTGTTCGTTCTTCCGTGACGGTGAAGCGAATCGTGTCCCCGCGCCAGTTGCCTGCGATGGTGCCTTCCACTTGCAACTTTTCGTCCGCGTGCAGCGGGTCAGGCACGAACTCGAGCCGATCGGACCAGTCCAAACCCGCGGCCACCCAACTCAACAACGCCAGGGCGAAGATCAGCTTCAGGAAAGTCGCAAACGAGAAGCCGGGGAACCGGCGCGTCTCGCTCACGATCCTGCATCCTGAGCCGAGTCCGTGGCGAGCGGAGTGGGCGCTTCCCCGAGAGCCGCCCGGCGGGCTTCCTCTCGCACGTAGAACCAGGCTTCCCAATCCTCCTCGCGCAAGGAATCCAGGTCATCCACTAAGGCTCCCAGGGCTTGCATGGCCTTGACTCGCACGCGGCTCTCTTTGTCCTCGACAGCGATGGCCACCAGCATGGCGTACCAGTTTTCCTGGATGAGTTCGTACTCTTCCTGGTCCAGACCCTCGATGAATTCGGGCAAGCCCGTGACGGCGAGTGCAGACATGATCTCCCCCATGACCAGGGCATCCCCGTCTTCCATGGCTGCCCGTTCTGCAGTCAGGAGTGGCATCAGACGCGCGAGCCCACCCTGTCCGGCCGCGCGTACGGTGGCCTTCACGGCGGCGGCGCGCACCAGGCTCCCAGTGCCTTTCTTTTCTCGAAGGGCACGCCCCAAGGCCAATTGAATGGTGTGCCGTTCGAACTCACGCACGAGGGACTCGAGTTCTGCGTACTGTGGAGAGTCTGCGGAGGCTTTGCCTAACAGGCCACCGAGCACGGGCAAGACCCTGCGCGCACCATCCAAATCGAAGAGGGTGTTGCGCAGCAAATCGGTCTGTTCCACCCAGGCTTCCCGGGTACTGGTTCCATCGCGCCAGGTGCGGAACGCTCGAACCGTATCGGCCAAGAGTTTGGCTGTTTCCTTGGCCCCGGCCCGGGGCGCGTCCAAAGGCAACACCACAAAGCCCGTCACTCCGGCCCGTTCCCCGATGGGGCCCAGGGCCAAGACGGCGCGCTCCCTCGTAAGCAACGCCGGGTCCTGTTCGATCAGGCGAGCGCACCAGGCCACCTGCAGCGCTTCCAGTCGAAGGTTCCTGGACGAGTCGAAAGACATCAATTCCAGCAACAGCTCCAGGCACGAATGGGAGGGATCGGGAAGTTGGCGCGGGGGCCCGCTGGACTTGTCCGAAGGCTGAGATCCAATGCGCAACCCGCCCACGGTTTGACCCCGCTGGTTGTACGCGTGCTGGAAGTCCCCTACGAAACTTACCGTGTAATGGTGGCGACCCGACGGCGTGTGCAGCCGTTCCAGGTTTTCCATCCGCGACTCGGGGTAATCGACAAAGTCGAGATTGGCCATCTTGCCGAGGAACTTGCAGCCAGAAAGTCCCGTGAGGGCAAGCGTCAGGACCAGCAGACGGCGCATGGGGGTGAGTGTCTTCACCGCCGAAGTGTAGGCATCTCATCCCCTGAACGGAAGGTTCGCCCGCGCCTCCGCAGGGCGCCAGAGCCCTTTCCGTTCAAGCTTGGTGGAGGCGGCGGAACCAGGATCGAACTTTTCCTGGAGGCTGCCGTGGGCCTTGACCTGGGAGCCCTGGAGCAGCTCATGCCAGCGTAGGAGTGTCCTGGATGATGCGAGAAGGTGCCGCAGGACGGATGGCACGCCGTGAGCTAGGCGGCGCCCACTCTTCTTCATCTTCGGCCGTGGCGGCGTCTGCGGAACCACCAGATTGTATCCACGACGAGGAGCACCACGCCCACCGGGCCCCAGTAGAACGTCTCAAACATTCGTACCAACGCGGCTGCTCCTGTCGTCGTGACGGCCTCGGGGCCGAGACCATCACGGAGAATCCAGACGAACGCGCCACCGCCGATGAACCACATGAGCTGAACGGCTATGAAAGTTGCTCCGACGGTTACGGAAGCCTGAGGTTTCTCGCCAGCTGAGGTCATGCATAACAATCCTACATGCCAGGCACAGCATTATGCCGCTCATTCAGA
>JBLIMI010000040.1:0-12585 GCA_047638655.1 Minisyncoccia bacterium
GACTCGACTTTCTCACGAGCCCAGAACGAGAAGTCTTGGCCCACGCTCTCGGGAATGTGGTCGAGGTCTTTGATCTCTTCAAATCCGGCCCGACCTCGGCGCCCGACAATGGAGCGCCCGTTCAGCGGATCGCTACGGATGAAAAATCCCTGTTCGGGATCGGTCAACACGGGGTGCGCCGCTTTTAGAACCGGTGCGGAACCATCGTTTTGGCTGTCGAATTGAGCAGCGGGGTGATGACCCTGCATCATGGCTCGCGAGTAATACTCAGTGGCTCCAGAGGACTCCGGACCGGGAATCGCGATAGCGCTCTCTAGTTCAGCACTCAACATGGCTTCTTCCGTGCAAGCAAGGTAGCCGAGCTCCGCTCGAACTCCACAGATCGGAAGCGTGATCCCGAGGGGGTCGAGGAGCGCGCAGGTCCAGGGGCCCGCGGCAACCACCACTTGCTCGCACTTGATGAGACCTTCGGGAGTCTCAACACCGACCACGCGCCCGTTCTCCGTCACAATGCGCTGCACGGGAGTGCGGGACCGAATGATCGCACCCCTGTTCCGAGCCAGGCTGCTAAAGGCATCCAGAGTGCGTTCAGGATCCAGGCAACCAGCGGTCGGTTCCCATGCACCCAAGGCGTCGTCCGGAACCTTCAACCCATTGATCAACACACGCATTTCGGCGGCGTCCACGCAGCGCACGTCAATGCCAATCGAGTCCTGCATGTGAACGAGTTCGCGAAGCTTGGCCAACCCTTTCGGTGTGCGCGACTTCGCCAAGGTCAACACACCGGTGGGCACGAAGCCCAGAGAGCGGCCTGTCTTGTCCTCGATGCCCCGGTAGTAGCGCAATGAGTCGCGAGCCATACCCGCGGTGTTCTTGGTCCCATAAAACTGACCGAGCACCGCGCCCGATCGAGCAGAAGGTCCTACCCCGACGTCATCACCATCGAGCAACATCACCGGCTCTTTGAGCGGGTCTGTCCGGCGAGCGGCGTGCAGGGCGATTGAAAGCCCAACAACCCCACCACCAACGATCACGATTCGTGCTCTCATGAGAGTTCCTCCTCAGAATTGACAGATCGGCAAACTTGCAAAACGGTGCGCGAGGCAAATTGTAGCATGAAGGCAGAATCTGTACCTGCCGGTCCTACCCCAGAAGAAGGCCCTGGGAGCCCCCCTACCGGTAGAACGCCCTACCGCGAGGGGACGCGGCAGGGCGAGAGGAGAACGCGCTTTCTGGAGTGGTCCGGGGCAGATAAGGACAATAGGGGCGACTTACCGACCACCGGAAGAATCACTCCGCGATGTTTCTCCGTCCAACATCCGTAACCCGCCCTGTTGCTGGGTACGATTTCCGGTCAAGTCCAGCACCGCCGCTCCATCTTTGATCCACAAAGCGGTTCACGGTCCTATTTGAAGGAACTCTCAAACAGAGGTTTGTCCATTGATCCCGCCGCGCAAGACCCGCCAGATTCTCATTCGCGATCTCCCCATAGGGGGAGACGCGCCCATCGCCGTGCAAAGCATGACCGCCACGCCCACCCGCGACTTGGACGCGACCGGTGAGCAGATTCGGATTCTGGAAGAAGCAGGTGCCGATCTGATTCGCATTGCCGTTGACAGCAAGGCTGATGTAGAAGCTTTGAGAACCCTGCGTGATGCTACGGACGCTCTACTCTCCGTTGACTTGCAGGAGAGCTATCGCCTGGCCGCCGATGTGGCTCCGCTCGTCGACAAGATCCGCTACAACCCGGGACATCTGCACCATCACGAGCAGAGTCTGCCTGTTCGTGACAAGGTCGCTTTCCTGGTGGACTGCGCCGTGGAACACAATTGCGCCATTCGCATCGGGGTCAATGCTGGCTCCATCGCCCCGGAGTACGCCGAGCGCTTTGGTGATGATCACACCGGCGCGATCGTGCAGTGTGCTCTAGATCACTGCGAATTGCTGGACCAGCTTCAATTCACGAACTACCTGGTTTCCATCAAGGACTCCGACCCGCGTCTGGTCGTGGAAGCCAACACACGCTTTGCGGCGGATCGCCCGGATGTCCCGATCCACCTTGGTGTGACCGAAGCAGGTATGCCGCCTGACGGCATCATCAAGACACGTATCGCCTTCGAGCAACTGCTATCCCAGGGGATCGGCGATACGCTTCGCGTCTCTCTAACTGTCCCCTTCGCTGATAAGGGCATGGAGATCAAGGTTGGGCACGAGCTCATCAAAGACATCGAAGAAGGTCGCTTTCGTTCCGTCCCCCCCAATTTTTTTGAGGGCTTGAACATCATTGCCTGCCCCTCCTGTTCACGGGTCGAGAACAATCGCTTCGTCGAGCTGGCACAGGAAGTCAAGCGAGCGACCCTCGAGCATGCGGACGAGGATCTGACCATCGCTGTCATGGGCTGCCGGGTCAATGGACCCGGTGAAACAGACGACACAGACATTGGGCTCTGGTGTGGACCCACCCGTGTCAATTTGAAACGAGGTCCGGAAGCGTTGGGCGCATTTACCTACGACGAAATCCTTCCCCGCCTCCAGCTGGAGGTTGATGCGGTGCTTGCGGAGCGGCGAGCGACAAGCTGAGCGAGAACGGAACCCAGATACAGAACATCCCCTGGCGTGGTGACTGGGTGTCAGCAACGACAGGGGCGATTTAAGTTCTGGACTCCCGACCAACGTGCTGGCCGAGTCGCGTTCATCCAGTGCGGGTGTTTTTGGTTCGAGCGTTCCTTGGCTTGGGCCGTTATGGCCCAAAGCTCAGGTCCGACGTGCCCGCTAAACTCTAGAACGGGTCGTGGGCGTTGATCGTTCGGTTGGCCCGTGGGGCTTCCGCGGCAGGTTGTTGAGGGGTGAGAGTCTCGATCGGCGCGGCCGCTGCGGCTCTAACGATCGGAGCGTCTTCTCCCTCAGGGACCGCAACTCCACGGCCACTCAACACCTCCGCCAAGAGCGGTGAGCGATCACAATAGGCGGCCAGGAGCAAACGCTCCGGGTTCTCGCCAAGGCGACTCGCTATTTCTAGCAAGACCTTGTCCGACGGAAAACGCAAGCCGTGCTCCATGGCACGAACAAACGTGTAGGACAGTTCTAACTTCCTTGCAAATTGGACGCGGGATTCCTTCCCGCGAGCCTTCTTGAGGATGGCTCCTAAGCGCATCATTTTTGTTTATCCCCTAAATTGGTTGAAGCGACCCCTGCCCCGACGGATGCCGGACGGGGTGACATGAACTGAATCAGCCCTGTCTCACCCAAACCCCCAGTCTTGGTCGCGTTTTCTCTCAGCCCAGGCAGTCGGCCAAGGGATTCGCTTCCCTGGTAGGTGGTGTGGAGGACTCTTCCCAGCGAACGACCAAGACTTGATCCTGCGACTTGCCGTTGGCGGCGCAGCGTCTCACAATAAGTCCCACCATGACGGTATCCACGATACGAGCCTCTTTCGAGGAGGCCGCTCGCACACTCCAAGCGTTCCTTGACGAGCCCACCTGTCTGGAGGGTGTCGAGGCCTTCGCCACCGCTGCCAAAGAGACCCTCCAAGGAGGAGGATTGCTCATGGCCTGCGGAAATGGGGGAAGCATGTGTGACGCAATGCACTTTGCCGAGGAATGGACCGGGCGTTTCCGCTCCGATCGAACCCCCTTGCCGGCTGTCGCGTTCTCCGATCCCAGTCATATTACATGTATCGCCAACGACTACGGTTTCGATGAGGTGTTCGCTCGCCTCGTCTCCGCATATGGGAAGCCCGGAGATCTGCTTGTGGTCATGTCCACTAGCGGAAACTCTCCGAACATCCTGCGGGCGTTGGAAGTTGCCCGGGAGAAAGAAGTCACGACCGTCGCCCTGCTGGGCAAGGGAGGAGGCAAAGCCCAATCCCTCGCCGACATTTCGATTGTCGTCCCGCACGCAACCAGTTCCGATCGAATTCAGGAGATCCATATCAAGGCTCTCCACATCGCGATCGAATCTGTAGAACGCGCGTTCTTCCCTGGTAACTATGCTCGTTGAACAACTCATCACTCCACCTAGAGTAAGCGTATTCTAGGGAGAGATGATTTGGGGTATTCACCCTAAATTGCGCCAGGAGCTTTGCGGAGCTTGCTTAAGTGTACCCAGGGCGTGCGAATGAAAGCAACGCCACAATGCAACTTCCTTTATTGTCGCCTCAGCACGCGACATGTCGATGCCAGTTGGCTTAGGAAGCCAAGAGCGTCTCGCCCTAGATGCTATCGAGACCCCATAGAAAAGGCGCCCAAGGCAGGCTTGCAAAGCGTGTTTGGAGTCGTCGTTCCAGGCTTTCGAGCTCTTCTGGATTGCCACAAGCCGGAAGCAAGAGGTCCAACCACTGCTCGGGCGCAACTTCGACGGTGCGTGATCCCAACTTGAACGAGCCCGCACCCTGCGGACTCAGTTCGACCTCGAGAGCGTCATCACACGCGTCCAGCAAGAGCTTCGCGGCAGCTTGGGGGTTGAGCAACTTGGCCATCCCCAGCACACCACTCGCGAAGGAGGCACCAAGCTCTTGCAACCTACTGCCAAGACCCAACTCATCCACGGTGCACATCAAGAACAACGGACCCTCACCGCCGCCATCGCGCATGGCTTCCAGGTGCCGGCGAATGCAAGCCAGGGCCGCATCACGGCTCCCCGCCCATTCATGGATCACACCATCGAGGTCGTGCCCGCGCCCTCGACAGGCGTAGGCCACAGGCAGCCCTGCTTCTTCGGCCACGATGATCTGCATCCCCGGAGTCGCGAACAACGCAGCGCTTTCCACATTCGAGCGATCTACACGGCGACTATGGCGGAGATAGAGTTGGTGCAGCGCCGGATAGTCCGCAAGCGCGGCCGGCCGCGTCGCCGCCGTGGAGGGCAGCACGGAACACAGGGCCAGATCCAAGACAAAGTCATTTTCGAGCCCCACCGGACGATAGCCCCTGCTGGCATAGAAGTCCGGCGAGTCGGCCCAGAGCATGGAGAAGAGGCATCCTTCTTCCATCAAGCGTTGCTCGGCCAGCACCAAGACCGAGCTGGCGAGCCCCTTTCCGCGGTAGGTCTCTCCGGTCGAAACCGATCCAATCAACCCTGCAGCCACAGTACGCGGGCGCCCCAGCCCGTCTGGAAAAACAAGATCGCGGCGCAAGATGGCACAAGCCGAGCAGACCTCGCCGGCATCCTCCGCCACCACCACACGGCCGGTCGATCCGGGTGAAAAGACAAGAGGGTACTCCGCGGCGAGGCCAGCATCGGGGCTCAAGACTCGCTCCATCAAGTCAAGAGCAACTCCTGCATCCTCACGCACGCAGAGCTTCATTCTGAGTCGGACTCTGAGCCCTGCGAAGCCTGGCGAAAGGCTTCAAGGAGTTGGTCGCTGAGAGAGAGTGCATCGGTCAAGGTGCTCTTGGCACGATTGACAGCGCCGCTCAAGTCTTCTGGTTTCTCAACCGACGCACTGTCGGCTGAAAGAGACTTTGATTTGGCTTGTAGTTGGTCCAGCATCGCTTGGAAAGCCGGACCACCCTTCGTACGCGCCGCCTCATCTGCGGCACGTTGACCCGCTTGTGCGGGGCCTGTGGAACCTGCGGGAGGGATGCCTGCCGCGCCACCGAAAGAGGAATTATCTACCATTGGATTACCTCAAAAAATCGAGTAAGGAGTGTTGGATGAGTCGCGATCCAGTTGCCTGGGCTAACTGCAAAGTCTGTTCGGCCTGGTTCATTTGGAGGATGACCGAAGTGATATCCGCATCTTCAACCTGGGAGAGCAGGCCCTCCACGTTGAGACTGATGGTCTCGAGGCGAGTGCCACTCGAGATCAAACGCTCGGTACGCGCGCCAAGGGTTCCCAGCGCTTTGAGCACCTGATTGAAGTTGCCTTCCAGCTCGTCAAAACGAAGCTGCAAGCGATCGACAACGTCTTCGACCTCTAATTCGGTGGTATTCCGCAAATCAGATGCCAAGCCACCCAGGACACTGAAAATGTCGGTGGCGCCGGTGAATGAAACGAGGTCCTTTCCGGCGCGCGAGACGTTGGTCGTGTTGATGTGCATGACCGTGTTTGAATCGCTATCGATCAACTCTAAGTTGGTCTCTGCAAACGTCATTGCGGTGTAGGTTGCTCCTCCCAGTGACACAGACCCCTGCCCCGTCAGTACGTTTGAGCTACTCACGCCCGTGTAGCCACTGAAGTCCAGGTGTAATTCAGCACCGTCCGCCCCGGTGACAACGAAATCCGTGTAGTCCGGTGATGTGGGTGCTGGAATGGTGACCGACCCTCCTGAGCCCAACTGAATTCGCGACGTGGCCGCGTCCACCGTCAGGGTGTGGTCGTTGAGAATTGTGTCTTGCGCTCCGCCGTTGACCAGCGCCAGGCCTGAGCCCGGTGCCCCGACAGTTGCGTCATGACGAAAGAAGAGGTCTGCATAACCCGCGCCTTGGTTGGCAGAAGTACCCAACGAAGCGCCGGATAGACCGGCGAAGTCCACACTCGTCACAGAAGACGTTCCAAAGACCTGTGACCCAGCGACATTGAGCGCCAATTCGGTTCCAAAACCGACTGAGATGCGCTGGATGCTGTCGTTACCTTGATACGTCACCTCGGCAACGTCACCTGAGAAATCGACGTCGTAAGGCTGCCGATCTGTTTTGGTCCCCGCAAAGACATAGCGGTCACCCACCTTGGTGTTCGCCACATCCACGAGCTTTTCCAGGATCAGATCGATTTGCAAGCCAATCGCCTGGCGGTCCGTGGGGTTCATGGAGCCACTCATGCTTTGCACAAGTAGAGCGCGTGCCTCACTGAGAATTCCAGAAGCTTCCTCGAGGGCCGACGCACTTGTTTCCAGAATGGGACGACCACTGGAGACGGTGTTTTGGAATCGATCAAGAAGGCCCAATCGCCTGCGCATGGAGAGTGCACGAGCGGTCCCCACTGCATCGTCGGAAGGACGTTGGATTCGCTTCCCCGTTGCAACGCTCTCCTGGGCGACGGCCAACTTGTTGAAGTTGACGGCCAACCCTCGGGCCACGAGACTGAAGATGCTGCTTTGTGTCGGTCGAATTGCCATAGCTCAGATCAGTTGCAGGATCTCTTGTTCGAGATCGTTTAAGACTTGGATGTAGCGCGCAGCAGCATTGAAGTTCTGCTCAAAGCGCACCATCTCCACGAGTTCTTCGTCTACGTTGACCCCGGATGTTTGCTCACGCCTGCTCTGAAGATTCTGGAGCAGGAACTCCTCCACATCGCGGGTGGATGATGTGGTCGAAATTTCGAACCCCACATCACTGACGACATCGCCGTAAAAGTCTCCCAAGGTTTCTCCTCCCAAGCCCCCCACACCGTTGCTTTGCAAACTAAGCATGGCCAGAAGACTGGTGTTGTCTCCCGAAGCCCCCGATGTGCCTGCAGCGAGCAGGGTTGGATCCACCTCGAGGTCCCCTCGGATGGCGATGTCTTCAGCGCCCGTTCCCGTGAAGAGAGAGTTCAAGCCAAAGGCGGCCAAAACATCCGAAGTGTCCGCGTCCGCGATCAGTTCCACTTGGGTTTGGTCGTTATGCGTCGCGGAGAGTGATCCGAAGCCAAAGGAGACGTTGACGCCCTTGTCCACCTCAATCACCGTTCCTGGTTGATAGCTATCTCCCAAGTCCAGAGTGGCAACCAATTGCCCGGTCTCGGTAAACACATCGACCTCAAGGCCGGGCGTTGTCCCTACCGTTCCGTCACCGCGCGGGATGAAGCGGAAGTAGCCGTTTTCAGCACCGGTGTACTCGCCACCAATCTTGATATCGACTCCAGTGGCCGACCCGTTGACAACCGCTCCTGCAGCGAGCGAGAGCGCCGGCAATGCGGTTCCGCCGACGATCGTCAAACTCGACGAGGCACCGGTTGCCGCAGTTTGGATGAAGAGTCGGTCACCTGTCACCACCGCACGCATGCCGTTGGCCTGCATGTTTGAGTCTGCGTTCATCACACTCGCGATCTCCTTCGCTGTCGCTTCTGACATCTCGGAGAAGTCAGCAGCGTTGAGAGTCACGGTGAACGGGCCAACGGGACCGGACAAATCCACGGTGTCGCCATCCACAAGGGAGTAGGGTCCGTCTCCGCCCGTGCCTATCGACGCGTGTGAACTGCCCAGGGTTCCACTCTTGTCGGGCTCCGTATCGAGGCGCGGCGCAAAGTCATACCCAAAGCCAGCATCGGCAAAGACCTGCAAACGGCCAAAGCTGTTCAGATTCGCGTTGACGCCGTTGACGGCGTTCAATTCGGCCAGCAGATCGCCAACGGTAGTTGATGATCGGTCGATGGAAATTTTATGACTATCGAACGCCCCGGTGTCGAGGCGGGAGACGTTGACGTAGAGATCACCATCCTGAATGTCGAAAGGCAGGCCAGAGTTGGAGAGGAGTTCATCCTCTATCAAGCCGTCGAGATCATTATCAGATGCGGAGTAACTCGATGTGATGTTGGCAAATGATCCACCCGCGGGAGTTCCGGTGCTGTGCAACCGGTTCATTTCAAATATTAGATTGCGCGCTAGGGTGTCGAAGTCGCCCTGAAGGCCGGGGATAAAGTCCTCGACCACCCGTACGAGTCCCGCAATTTTCCCACGGCTCAATTTGATGGGGACCGTACTGCCCTCCAAGAAGAGTTCAACGGCTCCATCACCCTGCACGACGGCGCTCATTTCGAACGAGCGGTTCGCACCCACCAAGAGTCGTCCACCGGTCGTGATTCGCACGATCCCGTTATCGTCTTCGTGAAACTCGATGTCGACGAAGCTAGCGAGTTCTCGCATCTTCTCCTCCCGTGAGTCACGCAGGTCATTTGCCGGAATACCCGTAGCTTCTGTTTGTGCTACCTGGCGGTTGATGGTCACGATCTGGCTTGCGATCGCGTTGACTTTCTTGACTTGGATGCGGGTTTGGCCGCCGGTGTCCTGACGCAATGAGGACATGGTCGTAGAGAGCTGATTGAACTGGGTGGTCATGGCGGTCGCCATCTGCACCATGCCGGTACGAAGCACCAAGTCTTCCGTTGAGTTGGAAAGCTCAGAAACAGCGCCGAAGAAGTTGCTCAACCCGCTGCCTAAGCCGAAGCTCCCGGGCTCGCCCAAGAGTGCCTCGACTTCCGTCATGCCGCCAAGGGCAGATTCAAGTCGACTTAGTGAGGAGACTTGAGCCGTTGTACGCACGAGCAAGAGTGCGTCCGTCGAACGGGTCACGATGTCCGCATTCACTCCCGAACCGATCAGTCGACCCCTCTGCATCAAAGCCGCGGAAGAGCTCACTTCCAACCTTTGGCGGGAGAAGCCGGGCGTGTTGGCATTCGAAATGTTGTGGCCAACCGTGTCCAGTGATGCCTGCGCAGCAAGTAATGCCTTGAGGCCTGTGTTTAGTCCAATTCCAGCCATCTCATGCCTCCGCGTTTACCAGGCTTCCGCCCTGATTGACTTCTTCGTGAGAATCGCATCCCACGATCACTTTCATCACATCCGCATTGATACGTTTGTGCATGTTGATCAGTGCCGAAAGTCGGCGCTGGCGTTTTATCACTCCACTAATCGCGGCCCTAAGCTCCTTGCGCAAGGTGTCCATACGTGCACCTTGGCCGCCGAGGCGACGAACTACACTTCCGAGGGTCAACGTGCCTGCGGCGACCCCCCAATTGCTTGCCAAGTCAGCGAGCAGACCCTTGCGCTTCGTAGCGGCGCGATCTGCTTTGCGGCAGAGCTCACTCCCTCTCTGAGACGTACTCTCAAAGGTGAGCGAGTCGTTGTCTTTGAGTGCCTGTTCCATGGTATTGACCCACGTCAGGGACTCTGTTTGTGCTGCCAACTCCTCTGCGAGGCAAGCCTCGAGGTGGTTTACGGTGCTCTGCAAGTTCACAGCGCACCCCCTTCGACGCCGAGTCGGGCCTGCTTCGTGTCGAGGCTGGTCTTGACCATTCCTGCGATGTCGAGGTTCCAGCTGTCCGCCAAACTGTCCCCAATTGACTTGTCGAGCCAACCACCAAAAGTTTCCGACCCGGGGCCCTTTCCAAAGAACCCATTCGGAAGTGCTTTGCGCATCTCCTTTACGAGCATGGTCGCCATCAGCGCTTCGAATTGCTTGCCCGCCGCCTCGTGATCGCCGCCCACTTGCGGGGCAGGGCTATCTTGGAGCGGCAGACGGGCGCTGGCGCTGAACAGGTTGCTTGTGTTGAGTTCCAACTCTACATCCTCCTAATTTCAGCCAGCAGCATTCCGCTCTGGGACATGGCCTGCAGGATGGTGATCATGTCACGGGGTGTCGTTCCCAACACATTGAGTACATCCACGACCTCTTGGAGAGTTCCGGCGCCAGGCGTCAAAGTGAGCGCGGCGTCTTCCTCCTCAACGTTCAGTTCCGTGCGATCGAGATTCTGGGTCGAACCGTTCGACAGAGGACCCGGCTGACTGGTTTCAGGCGTTTCCGCCACCGTCACGGTCAAGTTGCCGTGTGTGATGATTCCGGGCTGCAAGCGAACGTCGCCACCCATGACAATGATGCCCGAGCGCTCATTAATGATGACTCGCGCCACATTCTCGGAGATCACTTCACGGCGAAGGATGGAGTGAGCAAAAGCGGCGTGCTGCGGAGTCGGTAGATCCGCTGGTACGCGGACACGCACAGACTTGCCATCACTTGAAGGCTGCGCTACTCCGGGGTACATCTCATTGATTGCCTCGGTGACATTGACCACATTGCCCAGGGTGTCGTGCGCAGCACGAATGTCGAGAAAGAGGAAACCGTGTTCACTGACCAGGCTGGTCTTGACTTCGCGCTCGACCTTGCCACCACCAGGCAATGTGCCGACGGTTACGTGGTTCTTGGTGGCGGTGGCACTATCACCCCCGACACTGAATCCGCCCACTGTGACCGGTCCTGAAGCAGTGGCGAACACAAAGCGGCCGGTGACATCGGTCAGTTCGGTCATGGCCAAGGTTCCACCTTGCAGGCTATCGGCGTTTCCGATGGTGGAAGCGCGCACATCGATGGGTTGGCCTGCGCGGATGCCCGCTGGGACGATGCCTTCAACTCGCACAATGGCGATGTTTTCGGAAGAGAGTGCCTGGGTGCTGATGTTGATGTTTCTCGTCAACAGCAAGTTCTGTAGCAACTGCTTGGCCGCATCTCCTGAGTCTCCCGTTCCCGCAAGGCCCGTGACAAGGCCGATGCCCATCACGTGGTTGTCTTCCATTCCTCGCACCGACACCAAACTGCTGATCGGAGTGCGTGTGGCTGTGATGCCCGTTTGCGCGGCCACAGGGGCAAAGCGCCGAGTGCGGGACACCGTTGATGTGGAGCGGTACCGGGGCTGAGTCGGAGCTTGTAGGCCGCTTCCGCTGCCCAACCAGAGGTTGGGGGTGACCCCATCCGAGGACTCCCCAGGCGATGAGTCCCCGATGTCGGGGCTGCCTGTGGTGTCCTGCGGAAGGATCGGCCCTGCGAACAGGGCCACGCTGAGGAGGAGGTTGAGCATATTGAGCGTGCGCTTGGGCTAATTGTTGCGAGGGCGAGTCTTAGAAAGGCCAGATCCAGACGATG
Source organism: Minisyncoccia bacterium (assembly GCA_047638655.1). Classification (GTDB taxonomy): domain Bacteria; phylum Planctomycetota; class UBA1135; order UBA1135; genus JABACD01. The sequence goes on from JBLIMI010000040.1 coordinate 11,556, forward strand.
GCGCTGTGGATTAGGCCGCCGAGGCCCTGACGGCTGGTTGCTTCCGTGGCGGGTCCGCTGCCGGTGTATGCCACCTTGGCGTCAGCGACGAGCTCGCTCTCGACCGTGTTGTTCTGCTTGATGTCGTAGCGCCGAACGATGCCCGAGAACTCGATGGTCTTGACTTGATCGTCAACTCGAATCTCTCGTCGACCACGCAGCACCAAGTTGCCGTTGGGCAGTGCGTCAACCACAACAGCGGTCAAGCGAGCGGTGAAAGTACCCTTCTTCTCTTGCTTGGCCTCTCCCTTGAAGTCATCCGAGGATGCCGCTCCAAGCTCCGGTAGGAAGTTGAAAGAGTTGGGCGTGATGTTGTAGGTATTGAGGGAGTAGGCGAGATCCGTCTGCGTCTTGAAGTTCGACTTTGCCTCTTCGCTCACGTCGGAGACTTCCGAGATCATGATCGTGACCAGGTCGCCAGGTCGCGAGGCCGTCTTGTTGGCGATCAAGCCATAGGGGCCTGCCGCTGGAGAATAAATAGATCCGCGACGAGCCATGGCTTGGCCTGCAGCACTGCCGGCGCTGAAGAGAACGAGTGCGATTGTGAGATAGTGCTTCATGGTGGGTTTCTTGTAGATAGAAGTGGTGTTACCTGGTGGCTAGCTGGAGGGTCATGCGGCCCTTGCCGGTGACCATGGCTGTGATTTCCTTCATGCTGCCTGCGATCTGAATCACCGCGATATCGCCGATGTAGGCATCCTGCAACGAGGTGGCATTCGCGTTGACGTTGATTGAACCGTTCCTGATTGTGAGCGTGACGGCTTCGCCCTTGCGCAGGGCTTTGGCCCTGCTCACATCCCGGGCCAAGATCGGCTCGTTCATGCTCAGGTTGCGGGTCGCTGTCGCCCCCGCGAGTTCACCGCTACCCAAAAGGGCGTTAGAAGCCGGGCTCTCGAGCGCGGTTCGTTTCATGACCACATCGCCCGGCTGGATAGTGGATCCACGGGCCACGTCACGCTTGAGGACCGGCATGACTTCAAAGATGGTGACG
>JBLIMI010000041.1:0-12578 GCA_047638655.1 Minisyncoccia bacterium
GGCAGTGGGCTATGACGACAATGCCGCTTGGGAGAAGGAACTCTCCGCCGGTCCCTATCGCTTGGAATTCTTCGCCAGGGAATGGGCCTTCTTGCGGGCATGGGTTCACTCGGGGTTTTGGCTCGACCCCAAAGCCCCGCTGGTGCTTTCGATGGGGTTAAGTCCGACGGGTGAACGCCTGATTCATGTGCAGCTGAAGGACGGACTATTGAAAGCCAGCGTGAGTCTCGACCCAGAAAGCCACTTGCCCTTGAGCCTGGAAGTCCCCTCCGGCGGTGGCGTACTCATCGTGGAATACAGCGCTTACGAGAAGATTGGGAAGGTGCAGCTAGCTCACTTTGTTCGCACGACCCTCTCGCCTGGCCGGGAACTTCACTGGGAGTTGTTTGAGGTCACTGGCGTCGACGAAATCTCCAGGGATGCATTCCAGGCTCCTCCCCGCACTCTTGACACGGAGTTTGATGCCAACATGGACGCCACGGTAGAAATCCTGCGCTCGAGCTCGAAGCACCTGTACGTGCGCCCTCTGATCAACGGCGAGGAAGTCGGGTTGTTCGTCTTTGACACGGGCGCTGGCTTCACAGGCATCAACCCTGCCGTCGCGCAAGAGCTCGGCCTTGAATCCTTCGGCAAAAACTCCGTCACCGGCCTGGGCGGAGAGGAGACCTTCAGCACGATGTCGAAGCTGGATACCTTCCAGTTGGGGCCGATCACCATTCGCGATCTCGTGGTGACGCAATCCGGCAGGAGCATAAGGCGCTACGTGGATGGCGAACGGGTCGTTGGGGTCATCGGCTGGGACCTGCTGATTCGGTCCATTCTCGATTTCAGTCCCCGCGAGGGAGGGCTCAGCATTTTTGATCCCGCCACCCATGAGCTTCCCGACGCCCAGTGGACTGCGCTGAATTTGCACTACCAGGTTCCCTACGCAAGAGTGAGCTTCGAGGGCGATCGGGATGGGCTCTTCATGGTCGACACCGGCGCAGCAGGTTTCACCCTCTACTTCTTCGCGGACGTGGTGCGGCGCATGGGGTTTCTCGACGAGAAAGAAGAGGGTTCGACAGTCGAAAGCCAGGGTGCGGGTGGCTCGTTCTCTTCTACCGTGAGTCTCCTCGAATGGGTGCGCCTACCCATTGGAGCACCCTACAAGGATGTCCCCTGCGTCTTTGGTCTCGGCGATGACGGGGAAACGGACCCATACTCATTGGGGCTTCTAGGCGGCGGTCTACTCCGAAATTACCGCCTGGTGATGGATTACTCTCGCTATCAAATGGCGTTCCTTCCCCATTGACGCATAACCAGGGCGGCTTTGTATCGTAGGGCAATGAACTCAGCGACATCCGCACGTGTGCTCGTCATGGAAGACGACCCAGAAACGGCCGCCGTCTTGCAACTCTATCTAGAGGACGCAGGCTACGAGGTGTTGCTCGCGGAGCGTGGTGACCGCGGACTCGAATTGGCCCGCGAGCGCTCTCCAGATGTGATCCTCTTGGACCTGATGTTACCGGGGCTTGATGGCTGGACGGTCTGCAAGGAGTTACGCCTGGAGTCGGACGTCCCGATTCTCATGCTGACGGCCCGTACCCAGGAAGCCGAGCGCTTGCGAGGCTTCGAGCTAGGTGTGGACGACTACATCGCCAAGCCCTTCAGCCCACGGGAGGTGATCCATCGCGTGCGCGCCGTGCTGCGACGCACGGCCCCCGTGGACCGAACCTCGGTGATGAAGTTTGCGGAGCTTGAACTGGATGGAAAACGGCGTAGCTTCCACCTGAATGGCAGGGCGGTGACTTTGACTGCTACGGAGTTCGAAATTTTGAGCGTTCTGATGAGTTCGCCCCGGCGTGTCTTCTCGCGGGAGCAACTGGTCGGCCACCTCGGTCGCGAATTCGAAGGCCAAATCAGGACTGTCGATGCACACGTGGGCAACTTGAGACGCAAGCTTGCCGGCGACACTTCCTGTTCTATTCGCACCGTGATCGGTGTGGGCTACGCCTTGGAGAACGATCGTGATGCGAGTTAGCTTGCGCACGCGCTTCTTCTTGACGATCGCCATGACCTGTGTCGTGGTGGCCTTGGCGGTCAGTTGGGCATCTCGCCGGGCTGCGTCCGAGGGCTTTCGAATTCTCTACGACGGTGGGGAGAAACCACTGCTACTAGAATCGTCTACAGACGGCCTGCACAGCCATCCTGGCTTGCAGGCCTTGGGTGAGCCGCACCCGGCGGAATTGCACAAGGAGGCGCAAACCACTTTCGATCGATCCCTCCTGTTGGCCATTGTCTTGATCGGCACGGCGGCATTGGTCGCGACGCTCTTGCTCTCGCGTTGGATCGTGGGGCCCGTCGAACGCTTGAACGAGCAGGCTCGACGCCTGGGCGAAGGCGAGGAGGACTTGCAACTCGACACGAAGCGGGGTGATGAGTTGGGGGAACTCGGACGCACCATGACTCAGCTCGCAAAGGACCTAGCGAGCACGGAAGACTTGCGGCGTAGCCTCGTGCACGACGTGGCCCACGAGTTACGAACACCATTGACCGCTATGCGTGGTCAGATTGAAGCCTTGCAAGATGGTTTGCTGCCTTCCAACCCCGAGACCTTGGACAGGTTGCATAGCAGCGTGCTGCAACTGGGGCGGATCGTTGATGACTTGCAAGAGTTGGCCCTCGCCGAAGCGGGGCAACTGTCCATGCAGATGGTACGGGTTGATCTGGGACAGGCGATTCGCAGCCTACTGAGGAGCCAAGAGGAGACGGAGCAGAAGTCCTCGGTCGAGATCGAATTCGAAGTGTTGCCCGAGGTCTGGGCAGACGTGGGCCGAGTGCGGCAAGTACTGAGCAACCTAATCTCCAACGCTCGTCGACACGGTCCAGCAGATCAACCAATTCGAATACGCGCTCAGCTGAGCGCCCAGTGCGTAGAGCTTCTCGTTTGCGACGATGGGCCAGGAATTGACGCACAGAACCTCGAGCGAGTCTTCGAACGCTTCTTCCGCGTGGACAGCTCCCGCGAGCGCAGGACCGGCGGCGTGGGACTCGGTTTGCCTATCGCGCGGCGCTTGGCCGAGGCCATGGGAGGTGGACTGCGCCTCGAAAGCCCGGAGGGGCAAGGCGTGACCGCGATCTTTAGACTACCCCGGGCGGACAACTCACCGGCTTAGGGCTGGCTACGCGTCGCGCTTGCCTCGCCATGCGCAAGTTCTGAGCACTGGACCAGAGTAGCCCGCTGCAGAAGCTTGCAGACCACCCCAGGTAACGCTTGCGCAAGCCAATCGGAAGCCAACTTGACTATACCTCGTGAGTCTAGGCATGACGAGTGGACTGACGAGGCATACAGCATGGCATCACGAAAAATCCGTTACATACACGGCGCTCCGAGGCTCCTCATTTTGAAGCTCCTAGAAGAGCAAGAAATGTACGGCTACAAAATCGGACGTTCCCTTCGCAACTCGACCAATGAGATCATTGCGCTGGGCGAGGGCATCATTTACCCCCTACTGCACGAACTCGAACACGACGGCCTGCTACGCAGCCGAAAGACCAAGTCCAACGGCCGACCGCGCGTCTACTACCGCACAACAGCCAAAGGTCGCCGCCACCTGAAGCGCGATGCCGACGTCTGGTGGAGCGTTGCCCATGCTGTTTCCTCGGTGCTTGGTGGGAAGGACGGAGCCATTGGAGATCCGAATGCAGCGCGGGGATAGGCTTGAATCTGCCCTCGTACGCGGCGGTGCGGCAGCGCGCTATGCGCATCGCCTGCGCAACGAAATTGCCGACCACCACGCATCTTTGGTGGAGGAGGCGCTGCACGCAGACGGTGCAACCATCGTGGAAGCACGGCGTTCCGCAGACGATGCTCTCGGTGAGGTCAGTGTGATCGTGGAGTCGGCGCTCGCTGGCGAGGGAGCACGCTCCCTGGCAGTCAGGCGCCCCTTCCTCGTGTTCCTCGTGGGACCGCTCTCCCTGGCCGTTGCCTCCGTCTCACTTGCCGCGGGCCTGGCCACCGCTATGGCCTGGGCAGCCCTTGATCTGTTCGGGTTCGCGCAAGACAGCATTCCCTTCCTGGTGTACGCGAACGCGAGTTACACGGCTGTCGCCTTTCTGATCCTGCCCGGGCTGGCGTTTCTCTTCTGCGCCCAAGCCTGGCTCAGCGGCGTTCGCAAGCGCTGGGCCCTGGCCGCCGACCTTACGCTTGCTCTGCTTGGGTTCGCTTGTGTGCTCGGGTACCACCTCGATTCGCCAACAGCGCCGAACGGCCAACTCTATGTGGGCCTGGGCTGGGGACCGAGGGTCCTGCGTTTCGCACTTCCACTCCTCACTTTCTTGGCCTTTCACCTGCTCGCAAGGTACGAGCGAGCGGGAACCATGCTCAGAACGTTCAGCCGCTTCGCCCTATGACACCCATGAAACCCTCGATTGCATTGCAGACCTCGCTGCTGCTCACCCAGACTGTGGGCTTCGCTCTCCCGGCCAGGCCCCTACAGGATGATCAAGTAGCTGATCAGGCCTAACAGTCACAAACAGAGGACTCCTCAGAAGTCTACTCCGGCGTGGCGACGCACTCCTCGGGGATGGAACTTGAGCTGGCGATCACCTTGCGCAAGGATCTGGTCAAGGGTTGGGTTGGCAGCGTCGACCTGCCCCTGCGCAAAGTTCAAGGCTTGCCCCTCAGCGAGCTCGTCATCGATGACGGAACGTTCACTGCGCTCATCAGCGGCGCACGCAGCTTTCAAATCGTTGCCAAGATTGAGGAGGCGGAAGGCACCTTGCGTGGCGAACTCTGTCAAGGCCCAGTCGTGCTCGAGCTCGACCTCGTGTGCAATGAAGATTATGCCTTCCAAGCCGTGTCTCGGCCCCAGCACCCGGTCCCGCCCTACCCCTACCGAACGCGTGACCTCGTCGCCCAACACCCCGCAGCGCACACTCTCGCCGGAACGTTGACCCTTCCGGACCCCGAACGATTTGGGCCGGGCCCCTACGCCAGCGCCGTCCTCATCACAGGCGGCGGCCGTGAAGACAGGGACTCGACGGCGCTTGGGCGCAAGCCCTTCCTCGTCATCGCTGACCATTTGACTCGCAAGGGCTTGCCTGTTCTTAGGTTCGATGACCGCGGCGTTGGCCAGTCCATGGTGACCAAGCACACCCCGGTTGGAAAGCAGGCCACGAGCTTGTTGCTAGCTACAGATACCGCTGCCGTCGTCCGTCGGTTGCGCGAGGAGCCCGAACTCGATCCACAAGCCATTGGGCTCATCGGACATAGCGAAGGAGGCATGATCGCGCCGCTCGTCGCGCTGCTTGAGCCGCAGATTGCGTTCCTCCTTCTACTCGCGGGGCCTGGCGCGCCTGGCGCAGCGGTCTTTCAGAAGCAATTCGAACTCGATTGGGAACTACAGGGAGCCGACGCCTCCACAGTCAAAGAGCTCTCCAAACTCATGGAAGAGCTTCAAGCGGCTCTCGTCCTGCAGCAGCCGACGGAAGACCTGCTCCAACTCGAACGTGGTTTCATCGACGCATGGCTGGACGCCAAACTGACCGGCTCCTCGCGCGATCCCGAAGCCGCGGCCAGGGGCCTGCAGGACCTCTTGTGCCAATTTGAAAGGTCCCTTTATGTGGCCATCGACACCCCTGGTGGCGTTTCGCCTTCGGTTACGACCCCGCGCCGATTCTATCCACTGTCCGCTGCCCGATTCTCGCGTTGAACGGAGACAAGGACCGTCAGGTGTGGCACACCCAAAACCTCGATGCAATCGAAGCTGCAGTGCGTAGAGGCGGTGGTGATGTGACGGCGATTCACTATCCCAACAGAAACCACCTCTTTCAGCCCATGGAAACCGGTGCCCAGGCCGAGTACATCAAGATCGAGATCACTTTCGACCCGGCCATCCTCGACGACATTGTGGAGTGGCTCTCGACGAAGGGTTTTTGACCTCCGAGCGGCACACGGCGCGGGCGTGGCGCGCGGCCCAAGGCGCTTCCAGCAAGACCTCCATTCGATCCCGCAATAGCCCTGCAAGAGTCGAGCTCGTTACTTGATGGCCGTATTGAAAATGGACCGCGCAGGACGGAATCCAAACCCCGGACCTTGGGCTTCCGGCGGGCCCGCAGTGCGCGACGAAGAGCGCGCAGATGTCGCGTTCCCGCGCGCGCTGCCACCGCGCGTTGAGCGATCCTCACCACCCTGCCACCTCTCGGGCCGCCGGTAGGAATAAGTGGAATTGATGCACCACTCGGCAACATTGCCATGCACATCATGCAGGCCGAAGAGATTGGGCAAGAGGGTCCCCACTGGAGTGCGAGTGGCGGCACCATCATCGATGTTAGAGGCCGGCCCCGCCACTCGATCATAGGTTTTAAACCTGCGCTTCGCGCTCTGGTCGAAGAGATTGGCGTAGCCGGACAGGGAGGCTTCGTCGGCTCCTGTCGACCAGGGTGTCAGGGTGCCCGCCCGAGCTGCGTACTCCCACTGCTCCTCGTGGGGAAGCGCGAGTCCCATGTGCTCGCAGAACGCATTCGAATCGTTCCAGCTGACCGTATCGGCTGGCAACAGCCCGGCGCTCGGCTCGATCTCGTTATCGGGCGCCTCCGCTCTCGGGTGATGGCCCGTCGAGTGGACCCACTGAGCCTCCGTGAGCTCGAACTTGGAGATGAAGAACGCCGGGACGGTAACGCTGTGCGGCGGACTCTCCTTAAAACCCTCTGCAAGCGGATCATACGAACCGAGCCCCGGGTTGTTCGCCTGTGCACCCATCTCGAAGGTCCCCCCAGGCAAAAGCACGAGCACGATCGCCATCCCGGCGCTCAAGCTCAAGTTCCCATCCCCATCGCGCTCCACTAAGTCTCCTGAGCCGCACACCGCGAACTCCCAAAGATGTGAGTCGGGGTCTGGGCCTAAGGGAACGAGCCCCATTTGTATGCTCAGCTCAAGTCCAGGGTAGATCAACTCGAACGCACCATCCCCATCCAAGTCTGCCCGAGCGGTACGTATTTTGGGCAGGGAGTCCACCCACGCGCTGGCGTACTTTTCCCCCACTGCAAAGTCGGCCTCCAACTGTCGAGCCACGGCGAGACGCATTGGAATGCTCCACCCGTGCTCGTTCGTCACGATGTCAGGAGCGAGAAGGTCGCGCTCGAGCGAGTCCAGCCCTTCGATCAGTTTTGTAAGGTGGCCATGCCACCATTCATCCGCTTCGTTTGCGAATCCCCAGGTTCGTCGCGTCTCTACCTGGTCAATTAGGGCGGGGATTTGCAACTCCTCCAGTTGAGCAATACGCTTCAATAAACGCTCCTCGGCTCGAAGCTCAAGCTCGCCGCTCTCGACACGTTCGATGTCATGATCGAGCTGCTCGTACTTGTAGGTGAGCTCGAGCGCCAGGGGATGGGTCTCCCGATCCCTGCGTTGCAATTCGCTTGTCCAGACCGCGCATCGACCTTCGATTTCGAGCAGCGCAGTGCGATGACTCTCACGTTGCGCCAGCATGGCTTGAGCTCGCTCCATCCACTCGGAGTACTCGGGGACCTTTTCGGGATGTGCCGGCCACATCCCGTCGGCATCAGCTTCGAGTCGTGCCAGATTCACGATGGCGGACAGTCGCATGGACTTGGCTGCCTCGCTGCGGGCCACTTGCTCTTGAACCTCCGCTCGTAATTCCCCCCTGACAAAGCCGGCCAGACCTACGATCAGCGAGCAACCGATGAGGAATCCAGCCACGGCAGCCACCCGATTGCGGCGAACAAACTTGCGGGCCAGATAGAGCCTCCCCGGGCGTACAGCAAGTACCGGTCGGCTCTCCAGGTGCCGCCGTAGATCCTGCCCAAGCTCCGTCGCAGACTGATAGCGTCGACTGGGATCCTTCTCCAGGGTCTTGAGGCAGATCCAGTCGAGGTCTCCAGAGAGTTGTCGCAATAGCCCCTGCTCGCTCGTTCCACGCAAGGGCGCGACTTCAGTCGCCGTACCCGTCTTGCGCCGAACACGTGTGCTGGGGGTCGGTGGCTCTTGCTCACGCAAGATTCGTTGCGCCTCCGCAAGCGGCACCCGCGTCCCGAGCTGTTTCTCAAAGGGCAGCAGCCCGCTCAAGAGTTCGTACAGCACCACCCCGAGCGAATAGATGTCCGAACGGGTGTCGATGTCGACGGCCGACGGATCCGCCTGCTCGGGGCTCATGTAGTCCAGTGTGCCCACGATCTGGCCCAGCATGGTGTGCAGCGTGCGATCCGCTAGCTGGCCGGTCGTGGCGCGCGCCACCCCGAAGTCGATGATCTTGGGAACCGCTCGGCCAGCCTGTTCCATCACCATCAAGTTGGAGGGCTTTAGATCACGGTGGATGATGCCCTTCTGATGCGCGTGCTGGACACCCTCACAGATCTCGATGAAAAGCTCGATGCGCGCCCGCGTAGAGAGCGTGTGCTCGTCACAGTACTTGCAGATCGGTAGTCCTTCCACGAACTCCATCACGAAGTACGGGCGTGCGTCCGAAGTGCTGCCGGCATCTAGAATTCGAGCGATGTTCGCGTGCTCCATCAACGCCAAGGCCTGACGCTCGGCTTCAAAGCGCGCGACGACCTGTGCGCTGTCCATGCCCGCCTTGATGACCTTCAAGGCCACACGGCGCTCAACAGGCTTGTGTTGCTGGGCGGCGTAAACTTCGCCCATGCCCCCCTCTCCGACCATCTCTAGCAACTCATAGGCGCCGATCGTCGTCCCGATTCGGGTGCTTGATTCAGGCCGCAGTTGGGCAAGGATGTCCTCGCCGGCGAGACCGGCGAGCAGGCGCGTGAGTTCCTTGTGCAGGTCGGGGCTCGACGCACACTCGCGGTCGACAAAGGCCTCGTGCTGTTCCGGCGGGAGTTCCGCGGCCAGGTCGAACAGTTCTTCCAGCCGCTCGCGATCCTTGGGACTGAGTGTCTGCCTCACTCTGCTCATTCCTGGTCCGCCAAGCGACCATTCAACCAAGCCCGTGCGAAGCGCCAATCGCGCTCCACCGTGCGAGGGGAAAGTTCAAGCACCTCGGCGATCTCTTCGGTGGTCAACCCCCCAAAGAAACTCAGGGTCACAACCTGTGCCTTGCGCGGGTACTCACGCTCGAATTCCTCGAGAGCTTCCTCGACGGCCAAGGCATCATCGCTCGGGCCATCGCAAGAGAACTCGGCCCCCGTGTTCTCTTCCACGCGTCGAAGGTGTCCACCGCGCTTGAGACTGTTCTTGCGTTGCAGGTGATCCGCCAAAATGTCGCGCATCGCCCTCGCGGCGGCGCCGAAAAAGTGCGCCCGACCTTCCCAGCCCAAATCATTGGAGCCCACCAATCGCACATAAGCATCGTGCACCAGAGACGTCGCCTGGAGTGTCTGGCCAGGGGCGAGGCGCGCCATGCGCGCACTGGCCAACTTCCGCAAGTCCCCGTAGACCAGGGGCAAGAGTTGCTCGGAGGCCTCTCGCTCTCCTTTGCTCACTGCGTCGAGGATACGCGTCACCTGTTCAGGAGCGTGCTTTGAGGGAGGGTCCAGCATGGAACAAAATTACTCTAGTAGGTCTACCAGGGGGGGGCTGGATTCAAGATTTACAGCTAGAACAGTCATCAGAGACCAAAATGGGGCCGGCTAGACTTCAACGCGCGTGTTCCGTTCATCACCCAGATGCCTTCATGCACCACGTGAAGCTAGTTGCTTCTCTCAAGCGATTGAGGGTAAGAGCAAGGAAGGGTCTTCGCCGTTTCCGACGAGCTTCAAGAGCCACGCCGCAACCACCCGATGCGAATCACGGTCGAGAGTGCTGCCTGCAACCGATCGCGATGAGAGACAGCCTGCGGTGAGGATGAGCAAAGTTCAACGCTACAAGAATCCTTCGACGCTCAGGTCTGGCACAATGGAATCAGAGCGCAAAGCCATTTCTATCCATCTTGCTCCAGCTCACAGTGACCGCACACAACTTCCGCAAGAAGATACGGCTATCCCTGTCGGTGCTCCTGGTCATGCTGCTCGTGGGAGAGGGCCTCGTACGAGGCTTCACGAACACAGGGCCGCCCCTGGTGATGCGCGATCCACTGCTCGGGCGTCGCTTCGTCCCCGCCTTCGAAGACAAGGTGATTGACGTCGAATCCAAACTTGAGGTTCTGGTCCGAACCAACTCCGACGGATTTCGAATGGTAGCGCGTTGCCCGTGGACAACACGCGCCGCTCGCGATCATCGGTGACTCCATGGTGACTGCGCTTTCCGTCGAGGAACAGCAGACCATGGCAGGCCCCAGCATGCGTCAGTCCGACTGGATCTTTGCGGCAGCCCTCCCGAGAACGTCCAGCGCGCCTGGGACGTCACGACCGCGCTGTTGGCTCGCCTTCAGAACTCGGTCATGAGCGACGGCGCCGTCTTCTGTCTTGTTCACATCCCCGGAGGCACCCAGATCTATCACGACTCGTTCGAAGGAACGAGGACACGGGCCGGCGACCAAGGTGCAAGCTTCAAGCGCGACCACCCCGAGGCCAAGCTACTGGCGATCAGCGAACAGATCGGGGCACGCTACCATTCACTCGTGCCCGCCATGCTCGCAGCCACACCCTCCGCTTCCACCCATGCCGAGGAAGAGTGGCTCTACTACAATGGCGGCGGCCATTGGAACGTGACGGGCAATGCGCTCGCCGCAGAGAGCTTGCCCGCCAAAGGATCTCTTCGGCAAACATGCCCGTGAGCCTCATCCCCACGGAACTCGTTCACGAGGCTTACATGCGGATCAACGCGGGCAGCAATGTGAACTGGGACCCAGAAGAGATCCTTGCCCGTAATGAGGCTCTCGTGGCCTTGGAAGCTGAAGACGAACGCCTCGCTGAGATTGTCACGGTGCGCTACTTCGCGGAGTTGATCGTCGAAGAAACCGCTCGAGCACTCGGTATCGCCGAGCGCACCGTGTACCGAGATTGGGCAACGGCCCGTGCCTAGTTCCTCGTCCACATGATCGATTCAGAATCCACCTAAGCTTCAGCCGATTCAGATAGATCTTCCAGGAGTCGCTGGAGCTTGAAGGTGCCGAGCGACAAGAGTTCCTCAGTATCGCTCGGCGATGCGGACACTTCTCTGCGCCCTAAACTCGAGGCCACGCTCGCGGCGTATGGCTCTGAGCGCCTTGACCGTTGGGGCAAGGCAGGATGCGACTTGTACGAGAGACCAACATCGCCCCTCAGCCTTCAATGACCCGATCTCTTGGGAGTGATCCGCGCGCGGTGACTCTGCAATTAGCCATGGTTCGAGAGCAATTCCTGAGCGTGGGCTGCAAGTTCCGAATTTGTATCGTTTGCAATCACCCACTGCAGGGCTGCTTGCGCTTCGACCTCGGTGCCAAAGGCTCTGTCGAGAACGCCCAGCGCATCGAAACGCACCGAGTGAAAACGGAGAGTCCCTCGACAAGAGTCGACAGGGCTTCCCGACCTAGCCAGTCCTACCTCTCGGAGCTGGGAGACCGAGTGTCCCCACTTGCTCGCAGATCTACGCTCTTGTGCATCAAAAACAACGGAGAGCACTTTCACCCGGCCGTGACGATTTGCGCTGAGCCCTCTCCAGATTGAGCCCCAGCAATCTGAGTGATGTGTGTGCCGTAACGGTAGGCGACAACCACTGCACCGTCGTGGTGTTGATGCTGTCCTTGGCAGTGGTGGCGGCGTCCACTGCGTTGCTCGCTGGTGATCGCTCACTAGTGATGGGCGAAGAGCGTGAAGGGAATGGGCCCGTTCCCGTGATTATTACTTCCCGTCACGCGTTGCTGGTCCTGCCTGAAAGATCCCCAGCATTCTATTTCGAAGGACCTCATCAGGGAGAGCGTGAGTGTGTCTGCCCATGTAGACGCCTGTGGAGGAATTGGTCTGCAGCACGCTTGGCAAAGACCCTTAGGAACGACCCCCGAAATGCCGGGGGCTCATTCGCTTTTCGTTTGATTGCTGAAGAACGGCGCTTGATCCGCTCCTCTGTCGGGAAGATGAAGACGGGGCGAGGAATCGTCGAATAGATGCCGCTGTCACTATCCGTGGTGCGGCCTTAATTCCTATCAATGTCGCCTAGAACCGAATTGGGCCAAACCAGGTCTACAACCGGATCAAAGTAGGCTGACCCCCCGCTCTCCAACCGTTGGCGTGCAGCGCCCGCAACAGCGGGCGGCGCGCACCGAACTCTACATGGCGAAGGTCACGTCCTGGGCACTGCTAATGTTGAAGCCGCTGCCGCAAGTCCCCGCCGGGTCGCGATACCAAACCTGGAAGAATCGGCGATCGCCCGCAGTCCAACCACCGGCCGCGGACAGCCCGCTGGGCCATGAGGCAGCGCCGCTGCCATCAGAACTGAGAACCCCAAGGCGCTTTAGACTGCCCCCCGCGCAACGCAGACCATCGCCAAACGGAGTTCCTGGGCTTAGATCGGAGTCGCCTGCAAAGAGCAAAGCGGACTTGTTCGCCGGCAATCCAACCACATCAAATGCGATGTCATCCTGCCCCACGCTATTGGATCCCGCAGTCGTCAATAGCCCTCCAGTGCCCGTCGAGTTGGCGCAGCCTTCGCCAGCGGCACCCTGATTGCCACAAGGGCACACGGCGCCAGTCCCGCCCCCAAA
>JBLIMI010000042.1:0-12533 GCA_047638655.1 Minisyncoccia bacterium
AATGGCTCCTCTCAGGATCTCGACAACACTCCGCGACACGTCTGGGAATCGGGCCTCCCTTAACCGCCCTGATTCGGCCTGGGGAGGGTACTCTCGGCCCATGTCGAACTTCATTTCACTTGGGCTACTGGCCACGATTGTCGTCTCCACCCCACAATCCGGCTGGCTCCAAGACTTTGACTCTGCGTTGAAGGTGGCCGCAGAGAGCGAACGTGATGTGCTCGTCGAGTTCTCTGGTTCGGACTGGTGCCCATGGTGCAAGAAAATGGAAGCCGCCATATTTGGCCGCCCCAAGTTCGCTGAGAAGGCCGGGAAAGAGTACGTCTTGGTCAAGGTGGACTTGCCACGCTCGCCCCAGATCAAAGCCCAAGTCCCTGACTTTGATCGCAATCAGATTCTCGTGTTGGAGTACCGGATTGAGACTTACCCCACCATCTTGCTGATGACGGCAGATGGAACTCCCTACGCCCGCATGGGGTTTGTGGAAGGTGGGCCGAAGGTGTTTCGGGAGCATGTGGAGCAGCTACGCCAGCAATTTCGCCCGGACCATGTGGAAGCCCTGCGCATCATTCAGAGCTTTGCGGAAGGCGATGAAGAACAACGGGCAGAACTCGCCGAGCTAGCCCTGGCGCTGTACCCCAAGCTGCCCACCACGAGCCAACTCTTGGGCAAGCTCGCACCCATTCTGAGCCAGTTTCAAGCCCTCGACCCTGACAACGCTAGCGGAAGCTTGGCTCGCGCCCTCAAGCTCTTGCTTCCAAGCGGATTTGCCACGCGCCAACAAATGCAATGCGCTGAGGACATAGATCCCGACAATGCCCTCGGGTTGCAGGAGCTGTCCGTGCTCGCCGATTGCCTCACCGTGTACAACAAGGAGGGCAGGTTGCGAGTGGCGCAAAAGGTCTTGAAGCTTCACAAGCTCGGCACCATCCGGGACGAACGTGCAGCCAAGGCACTCTACGCAAACGGCTGCATCTGGATCGCCCAAGAGCTGGCGGAGCTGGGTACCGCGAAGGAACTCGGGCGATTGGCTCTTCCCTACCTGAAGGGAGAGGTGGACCTAGGGGCTCGAGTGCGGAAGGTGCTGGACACGCAGTGAGCTCAATGCTGAGCGGTTCGTCCAGAGCACTGCGCTCCGCAGATTGGTTCGCTCAGAGCGCTGCGCTCCGCAGATTGGTTCGCTCAGACGACTGCGCTCAACAGATTGGTTCGCTCAGACGACTGCGCTCCGCAGATTGGTTCGCTCAAACGACTGGGCTCAACAAGTAATCCAGCACATCCGTCGCGCCGTAGTCACCGCCGGATGCTGCGGCCAAGCGGCGGACCACATCGAGGTCATCGCCACAGGTGATGAGAGGGAGCTCAAGCTTCCCTCCGCGCTTGACCTGGGCCATGCCAATGTTCGCCAGCAGGCCGTTGCAAACGCATTTGCGACCGGTGATCTTCTCCGGTTGGCCTCCTTTGCGTTCGTACTGCTGGTCCGGCTCGGAAGCGCATCGCCAACCAAAACGGCCTTCGCTCGTTTCGTAGGGTTGGCGCAGGTAGCCGAGATCGCAAATTTTGGGCCGTTCCTCGAACAAGTCCTGCATGGCGAGGGTGCCTTCCATTTCAAGGATTTTGAAGGGGAAGCCGGTTGGTGACGCCAATGGATCCGTCTTCACCCGAATGGTCCCCGCCTTGATTTGAACCATGGCGCGCTGACGCAATCCCTCATCCAAGCCCGAGTCGCTGCAGAACGCAAAAGCGGTGCCGACCTGAACTCCAGTGGCGCCATGCGCGATGGCACTGTTCAGCTCTTCGGGAGATCCACAGGACCCTGCAAGCCAGAATGGAATGCCCAGGGCAGCGATGCCTTCGATATTGGGGATGTCCCGCTTGCCGTAGACCGGCTCTCCTTTGTCGTCGAGTTGCAGTTGACCGCGGGGAGGTGCGTTGTGTCCGCCGGCGGTCGCGCCTTCGATGATGAGGCCGTCCGTTCGTCCCGAGCCTTTCTTGACCATGACGCTGGCCACGGTGACCGAGGAAACGATGGCCAAGAACTTGGGGCGGACCAGCCCTTCCGCACCATTGGGAAGGTAGGGCGCCGGATCGAACTCCATAAAGTACTTCGAAGTGGCGTCCTGCACGTCGAGCCTCAGCTCAACGGCTTGTCCGAGGGTCAGGCGATCGATCACACCGGGAATGGCCACCGGAATACCAGCGCCCATCAAGATGTAACCTGCGCCACCCAACAAAGCCCCGAAGATCGACGGGAGGTTGGGGAACTGAATCTTCTCTAGGTAGTTGACGCCCACATCGTTGTCGTGCCCTTCCCGTGCGAGAAAGACCTCCACGAAGTTGGCGACAACGGTCAATTGGGTGCGAGCCTCGCTCATGACTTCACCGACCTGGGAGATCGAGCGGAACTTGTCCCCGGCACCCTTGCCGTCCGGAACGAAGTAGCGCTCGATGATCTCTTCTGCCATCGCGGGGATGGGGAATTGCTTTAGAGCACGCCGCATGTGGCCGCCGATGTCTCCAAGCTGCAGCCGGCGCGCGAGGATGACATCGAGCGCAGTCCCAGACACGACGCCTAGCTGACCCGCCCGGGACACGGTGTTGGCTAGCGCCCAACTCGAAACTCCAGCTCCCATCCCGCCTTGGATGATGGTGGGAAGACTCATGTGATCTTGACTGCCCCTGGGGCTACTTGGTTACCGATTTGTCGTTGCGACAGGCTGTTCTGCTTGCGAGACGCCCCATGCGCCTCACACCTATACTAGCGCTCAGTGTATCACGCGGGCAAGCCCACGAGAACGGCGCTGATTGGGCCTACATGGCGGATTCCAGGTGCAGGTGCCCGCTCATTTTGGGACCTGGCGGGTCTCTTAGCCCGGTATTTGGGGCGATTCGGCCCAACTGCCCCAGCCCCGGGAGCGATCGCCACGGTTCATAAGCGGTCCCTCCGGCCAGGAGTGTGGCCATTCCCGTCTCAATCCAGACTCCGTATCCTGTGCCCCATGCTGACAACGATCCGGAAACAAGTCACTTTCGTACTTCCCGCCCTGCTGCTCTGCCTGCCCGTCACCGCGGGCGAAGCCAAGGAAATCGAATTCGAGTCGGCCGATGGGCTGCTGATCACGGCCGACCTCTACCAGGTCTCGAAGGACAAGCGGACCCCCTTCATCGTGCTCTTCCACCAAGCAGGCTGGAGCCGGGGCGAGTACCTCGAGATTGCGCCGCGCTTGAACGAGATGGGGTACAACTGCATGGCCGTGGATGCCCGCTCGGGCGGCACCATCAATGAGGTCAAGAATGCAACCCTCGCCCGCGCTGAGAAGAAGGAGCTGGGGACCACGTTCGTGGATGCCCTCCCCGACTTGGTCGCCTCCCTCGAGCACGCGCGCAAGATCTACGCTCAAGGCAAGCTCATCGCCTGGGGTAGCTCTTACTCCTCCGCTCTGGTGCTGAAGGTCGCCGGTGATCACACCAAGCTCGTGGATGGGGTCCTCTCCTTTGCACCTGGTGAGTACTTCGAACGTTTTGGCAAGCCGTCCACCTGGATCGCCGCGTCTGCCAAGAACATCAAGTGCCCGGCATTCATCACCTCAGCCACAAAGGAACGTCAAAACTGGCAGCCCATCTTCGATGCGATCCCCAAGGGCAAGAAGCACTTCTATCTACCTGACACGGCAGGCCAGCACGGCTCTCGCGCCCTGTGGGAAAAGTTCGACGACAACGGTGGTTACTGGGAAGCGGTGGAAGTCTTTCTGGAGGGGTCCTTTCCCGTTGAGTTCGAGAAGAAAGACTAATGCCCCCCGCCTGCTCAGAATCCACCGGTTCCTCACCTCAGCACCGACTCTCAATGCTTCAACTGATCCCCCTGCTGCTCCTCTCCAGTGCGTCCATCGCCCAAGAAAACCACGACCATGGACAGGAGCCTGAGGCACCTCTGACTTCAGGCGAAGCGGCATCGCCCGGGCACTTGGCCTATGACGTTGTTCACTATGGCCTGACACTGAAGGTGGATCCGGAACACAAGTCCATCGCAGGTCATGTTCGCATGACAGCCCGTTGGGTGCAGCCCACGGACATGCTGACCCTCGACCTCGACGAACACTTGAAGGTCACGAGCGTTCAAATCGTCGCGGTCAATTCGATAGCACTTGCGGAAGCCATCACCGTCAGCCACTTGCATGAAGAACGCAAGATCTTCGCCCACGTGGGGCCCAAGCTCGAAGAGTTGAAGCAGGAGAAGGGTGGGCTCTTCACTCTACTCGTGGAATACGGCGGAGTTCCGCGGGTTGCACCCAGACCACCCTGGGACGGTGGATTCCAGTGGTCGACCACACCATCGGGCAAGCCCTGGATCGCCACCTCTTGTCAAATGCAAGGACCCGACCTCTGGTGGCCGTGCAAGGACCAGCCTGACGACGAACCCGACTCGATGGACATCATCATCACGGTTCCGAAAGGGCTGATTTGCGCCAGCAACGGAAAGTTCGAGGGCAGCAAGGCAGAGGGTGATTGGACTACGTTCCACTGGAAGGTCAACACACCCATCAATGCCTACGGTATCGCCCTCAATATCGCGCCCTACGAGAAGCTAACGCGGCAGATCAAAAGCAGCGCTGGGGATGAGTTCGAAGTCAGCTACTGGGTGCTGCCCGAGAACTTAGAAAAAGGAAAGGTGCTCTTCGAAGACCTGGTGCGACAGGTTCACTGGTTCGAGAAAGTCTACGGGCCCTACCCCTTCCGTGCAGACAAACTCGGAGTGGCCGAGACACCTCACCTCGGCATGGAACACCAATCCATCACCGCCTACGGCAACAACTACCGCGGCAATCCCTGGGGTGCCGACCAGGGCTTCGACTTCCTCCTGCACCATGAACTTTCCCACGAGTGGTGGGCCAACCTGGTCACTTGCCGCAACTGGAAGGACTTTTGGATCCACGAGAGCTTTGGAACCTACGCTCAGTCGCTCTACACGGAACACTTGAAGGGTCCGGAAGCGTATCGGACACGGATGGCGGAAATCCGGGGCGGAATGCGCAACCTGGCGGCCATCGGAGTGCCGCGGGCCATGAGCAGCGCCGAGGTTTACTTCGGCAAGGCCGGCAACGACATCTATAACAAAGGTGCCTGGGTCTTGCACACACTGCGCTGGCTAGTGAACGACGACGAGACATTCTTCCTCATGTTACGGCGCATGGCGTATCCCGATCCTGCCCTGGAAAACTTGCGCGACGGAAGCGCCTGCCGCTTCACTGACACCGACGAAATCCAAGCCATCGCCGAGCAACACTCAGGACTCGACCTCGGCTGGTTCTTTGATGTCTACATCCGTAGCGCAGCGCTACCCCAGCTGATTCAGGACCACCGAGGAGACGAGTTGCACTTAAGCTGGGTCGTCCCGGACGCCCCCGACGCGAAGTTCCCCTTGGCTGTCCAAGTCAACCTCGACGGCAAAATGCAACGCATCGAGATGCCTGGGGGCAAGGCCACCATCGACGTCTCCGGTGTTCAGACTTTCCAACTCGATCCCCATCAGTGGCTCCTGCGGGAGTAAGACCAAGTGGCCACCTTTCTATTGGAGAGCGAAAGCACCGACTTGCTGCCAGAGGGGTTTGGCGCGCTGATTGCGTTGCTATTGGTTTGGACCGGCCTCTGGCTTTGGATCCGAAAGTTCCTTGCAAGCTGTCACGCGCAGTTGCCCGAAGAAACCTGGCACAGCCAACCATGGACATCTTGGTTCCTGTTGCTGCCTCCGGTCAATCTGGTCTGGAACTTTCACTACACACTCGGGCTGTCCCATGCCTACCGCAAGAGTTTCGAGGATCTCGGTCGAGATCTGCCCATGCGTGAATCGGGACGCACCGAAGCCGTGCTCTATGGCGTTGCGTTCACGGTTGGCTGGTACCCAATGAACCAGACGCTATTGGGACTGATCTGGATGGGTGGTTTGGTGGCTCTCACCATCTATCTGTTCAAGATCCACTCCCTGGCTCAGCGTTACGCACGCATTCGCAAGGATTGAGCATGCGCCCTTATGCTCCCTACGATGCCGAGGACTTCCGGTCCATCGGTCACTCCTTTGTCGATCGCCTGGCTGACTACCTCGCGCGCTGCTCCCAAGCTTTGCCAGGGGATCCAAACAGTCCGCCGGTCCTCGCTTTGCGCGAGCCCAAGGAACTCGAAGCTCTTTGGGCAGCGAACTTTGAAGACGGCCCGGCTGCGGACAAGGAACAACGAGCCTTGGAGTTCGTCGACAGCGTCCTCGAAGCCTGCAATCATCTCCATCAACCCGGGTACATCGGTCACCAGGTCTCTCCTTCCCTGCCCTTCGCTACGCTGCTTGAAATGCTGAGCTCATTGCTCAACAACGGCATGGCGGTCTGGGAAATGGGGCAATTGCAAACTGTACTGGAGCGTCGCTGCGTCCGTTGGATGGCGGACAAGATTGGATTCCCAAAGGGCGCCGGCGGCTTGATGACATCAGGTGGATCCCTGGGCAACCTGACCGCGCTGCTCGCCGCCCGCCAAGCCAAAACGGGATCCTGGGCGGCTGGTTCTGTGAACAGCAAACCCCTGGCTGTGCTTGTCTCGGAGGACAGTCATTATTGCATCGCCCGCGCGATGCAGATCATGGGCCAAGGCGAACAGGGAGTGATCCGCGTGCCCGTGGATGAAAATCACCGCATGCGGACGGAGCACTTGGAGCCGCTGTTGCGCTCCGCCAAAGATCGTGGAGTTCAAGTATTCGCGGTTGTCTCGAGCTCTTGCAGCACATCCACCGGTGCCTTTGATGACCTGGTCGCCATCGCCGATTTTTGCGAGAGGCATGCGCTTTGGCTCCATGTGGACGGCGCCCATGGGGCTTCGCAACTCCTCAGCAAACAGTATCGCGCCCCCCTCGAAGGCATCGAACGGGCGGACTCTGTGGTTTGGGATGCCCACAAAATGATGCTGGTACCCGCCCTCAGCACCGGACTCATTTTCCGCGAGGACCGGCACGCCGCCGAGACTTTCGCGCAAGAGGCTGCCTATCTCTTTGAAGATGACATGGCCGCTTTTGACATCGGACACAGGACCCTGGAGTGCACCAAGCGCGCCATGGGGCTCACGCTCTACGCGTGTCTGCACGTCTACGGGGAAGCTCTCTTTGCGGACTACGTTGACCGTGCCGTAGGCCTCGCGCGCGAATTCGCCGGACGCCTTGAGGCAAGCGCTGACTTCAGCCTGCCCCTGTTACCCGAGTCCAACATCGTGTGCTTCCGCTTCACCCCCAAAGGCCACGAGCCATCCCAACTCGACGCTCTTCAAGAGGACTTACGCCGCAAGGTAATTCAAGCTGGCAGGTACTACCTGGTGCAAACCCAGTTGCCCGAGGGAACGCATCTGCGCGTCACGCTAATGAATCCGGCAACGAGCATCGAGGATCTGGACGGCCTTCTCACTCACTTGCGCGAGTTGTGGCAGGTCGGTCACTCCCCGGTGTAACCGAGGTCATCGAGGGCCGACGCATCCGGAGCCGGCCCGCCCGTTGCACCCGGCACAAGCCGGAAGGCATCGCGGTCCACGAGGAAGCGCATCAGGCGATCTGTCACAGCAGGCCGCTTCCCGAACAAGTTGTTCTGTTCCGTCGGATCACGCTGCAAGTCGTATAGCTCGGAATTCTCGGGATGCTTGTGGTGATGGATCAGCTTCCAGCGCAGGTCCATTGCAACGTACAGATTGTCGTTCTGGGTCCCTGGCAATTTCGAGCCCGGCGAATGGGTGTCCTCCAGGTTGAGCGCATCCGCGTAAGCAATCCGCGGCTCATCCAATTCGCCTCGTACGAGCGGTAGCACGCTGCGTCCATCCACACCCATGGGAGGTGCGAGGTCGAGGTGCTCCAGAATCGTCGGCATGACGTCCACCGTGCGCACCAACTCGTTCACCACCAGCCCTCCAGGGTGCCCGGGCAGCTTTAGAATCAACGGAACGTGCAAGGACCAGTCGTAGAGTAGTCGGTGCAATAGCCAGTCGTGATTCTCGACGCCATCAGAAAGTCCCTGGCCATGATCCGCAACCACAACGATCATGGTGTTGTCGTACTGCCCGGTTTGCTTCAGGTAGTCCACGATGCGCCCAATTTGGCTATCCACATAACCCAACTCGAAGTCGTACATCTGCTCGCGGACCGCCACGTCCTTCGAGCCGATGCGAGGGTCGTATGTGATCGAAGCTTGCTCCGCCACAGCCAGCGGAGGAACCAGGGAGAAGTCATGCACATCGAAGAAGTGCATCCAAACGTGCCAGGGCCCGTTCTCGCCATGCTCTTCCAACCAGCTCAGCGCTTCGTCGGTAGTGTTGTCAGCGCGGCGTTGAGTGTTGTTGCGCCGTCCGTCTTGCCACTGTGTGTTGTGTCTTTGTTGCTTGGTCAGATCGAGCTTGTCGATGCTGTCCTCAAGACCTGTTCTAAAGTGCTGGTACCCCCGTGAAAGGCCGTAAGCCTGGGAGACCGGATAAGAGCTGACAAAAGCTGCTGTCCTCCAACCCCGCTCCCCCAAAATCTCGGGCAAGCTCGGCACGTCATCCGGTAGTCGGTGACCCAACTCGCCGTAGAAAACTCGCAGCCCGTGCGAGTAATTGTTGCGGCCGGTCAGGATGGACGCGTGGGACATGGGGGTGATCCCCGCCGTTGAGTAGGCATGCTCAAAACGCACGCCCTCCTGGGCCAACATGTCCAGGTTCGGTGTGTTGGCCGTCTCCTTGCCATAACATCCGAGGTGATCCGCACGGGTGGTATCCAACGTCACCAAGAGCACGTTCTGTTCAGGCAGGCCCTCCGCAGGCTTTTCAGCGCAGCCCAAGATGGCAACGGAAAGGAGCA
Source organism: Minisyncoccia bacterium (assembly GCA_047638655.1). GTDB lineage: Bacteria > Planctomycetota > UBA1135 > UBA1135 > JABACD01. The sequence continues at coordinate 8,855 of JBLIMI010000042.1, forward strand.
GAGGGAGGCGCCAAGAGCGGACTGAGGTGGAGGACATGACCTGAAACTAGCAGAGAAGGATGCTGGGCAACACAAAATGATGGAAGCGGACCGCGATGCCCCAGCAGAAGGCGTCAGATACGGTCTTCTCGGCTACGGCGCGCGTGGACTGAAGCTCGGGCTACATCCAAACCGGTCGCCAGGCAAGAAGACGCCTCCCGGTCAGCGCCAGGGCTAACCGGGAGGCGTACTTGCACTTGCGCGTCGCTCTAGCTCGGCAGCAAACCCTCGGCGCTCAGGTAGGCCAGGATCTTGTCGCCGGACTCCTCGATGGACTCCTTGGAGGTGTCGACGAGAACCTCAGGGTTCTCGGGGGCCTCGTAGGGATCGCTGATGCCTGTGAAGTTCTTGATCTCGCCCGAGCGGGCTTTCTTGTAGAGGCCCTTGGTGTCACGCTCCTCGACGGTCTCGAGGGGAGCGAAGACGAAGACCTCGACGAACTTGGCGTCGGTCATTTTGCGGACCTCGTCGCGCACTGCCGTGTAGGGCGAGATGGCGGCGGTCATGGCGCAGCAACCGTTGCGCGACAACAAGTTCGCGACGAAGCCGATGCGGCTGATGTTCGTGTCGCGGTCCTCTTTCGAGAAACCAAGACCCTTCGAAAGGTTGGTGCGGACCACGTCGCCATCGAGAACTTCGACTTTGCAGCCGCGTTCGCGAAGGATGGGGGTCAGGTACTCAGCGAGAGTGGACTTGCCGGCGCCGGAGAGACCGGTGAACCAGAGGGTGAAGCCTTTGTTTTCCATTGGAATGTTGAGAGTCGAATCAGTTGAGGAGAGAAGATGAGAGGGTGGCAGGCTTAGCGAATCTTGCCCTCGAGGTAAGGCACCTCGAAGCATTTCTCGTGCATGATCGGTCCGTGACCGAAGTAGCCCTTTTCACCAAAGAGCTCGCCATGGTCGGCGGTCACGATGATGTGAGTGTCCTTGGGAACAGTGTCGTAGAGCTGTTCAAAAACACCGTCGAGATAGCGCACGGTGTCAATTTGACGCTCGCGCAACTCGTCGAGTTTGGCTTGGTCGAAGAATTGAAAGTCCTCCTTGAAGGCGGGATCTTCCCGGTCGATCTGCTCGCCCATTTTCTTGAAGACGCCGTTCACACCACTAATACGCGGCCACATGGAGGAATCCTCTTCGGGCTTGGCGTATGGGTAATGCGTTTCGCCGACGTTCATCAAAGTGAAGGACGGACGCTCCGAACTAAACTCCAGGGTCGGCAAAATGGCCGCCATGTCGTTGTGGCTGTCCATCAATTGGAACGAGTCAAAAGCGCGATTGATCCCCGTCTTGGGGTTCAGGACCGGCAATGAGACCCGGGCACAGGTGTTGTATCCGAGCTGGTTACGCAGGAGCTCGGGGAACCAAAGCCCCGGCACCATCTTGGCGAACTCGATGCCCTTGGCACCCAATCGCTCGTTGTAGTTGAAGAAGTCTTCCTTGTAATACTCCGACGCGTACACGTTCTCGGGAGAGGTGTGCGGCAGGAGACCAGTCAACAGATTGTAGTGCGAAGGCGCCGTCCAAGAAGCGTAGGTGTAACGCTTCTCGACCTTGCCGCCGGACAACTTCGTGATGGTCTTCGTCTCGGCGCGCATGAAGCTGTCGTAGCGACATGAGTCCAAGATGATGATGATGAAGTTGTTGTCGGCCTGAGGTTCGGGGTGCGGCGGAAGCCCACCGGGGCGCATGCGAGGGCGCAACGGCGGGCGCTTGGCCGGCTCCGGCTTCTTCTTGAATACGTCAAACAATCCCATGATCGGACTCCTGCGAGGTTGAAGTGGAAGTTGGAAGGGGGTGGCTAGTTCTTGGTCTTGTAGTACTCGACCAGGATCTGGGCCGTCCCGGGACGCATGATGCGTGCGTCGGGAAGTTCGCCACCAGTCAGGATCGAACGCACCTTGGTGCCGGATATGAACACCGAGGTGTTTTCCTTGTTCGATTCCATCAAGCCGACGCGATCGATCTCTTCAAAGAAGGCGGCGAAGCCAACGTTGACGGTCTTGATCTGCAAGTCACCCTCGAGGTTGTCGAAGATGGTCTGCGCGTCGAAGTCGCCCCAGATCGCGGTGCCATCCTCGAAGGGGGCATCCGCGTGCTTGCGGCCGATGATGAAGTGGGTGAAGCCGAGGTTCTGACGGTAGATGGCGTGCATGACTGCCTCACGCGGGCCGCCGTAGTACATGCGCATGTCGAGACCGACCAAGTGCAGGTTGTCGTTCAGATCTTGGCCCTTGGACTTCCAAAGCTCCTCGTCCATGTCGCCGTCACCAAGTACGCGACCGGCGATGAGAGCCTCGTAGGTCTCCATGCGGGTTGACGCGGGAACGTCGTCGCCTTTCAGTTGGCCGACGAGGGGGTTCAGCATGACGCCGGTTTTCTTGCCGCTCTCGCGCAAGATGACCTCGGCGCCGTAGACGAGGGCATACTCGTGAGCGCGGTGGAGAGGGTTACGGGTCTGGAATGCAATCGACTGCTCGTAACCGTTCTCTTCGACCAGGGCGCGGGTCTGCGCGGGGCCCATGACGCGGCCAGCGAAAGGACGCTTGTCCTCAGAAGCGATCAGTTCGATGTCGCCACCGATCAGCTTGCTGCGGTCGTCACCGAGCCAGAGCTTAGCGCCCGGGTGATCGTTGCGCTCGGTGCCGTAGACCTTCTGGATGAAGCGTGCCTTGTCCCAGTCGTAGACCGAGCTGACCGTCAGGGCACCGAACAGCTTGCCGTCAGCGTAGAGTCCAACTTTGTCGCCGACCTTGAGGTCAGCGGCTTCGGCGTCCGTCACGGGCAGAATGATCGGGATCGACCAAGCCCACTTCTTGCCGTCGCGCTCGATGCTGATCGAGTCGAGAACGCTGTTGTAGTCGGTCTCGTTCATGGGCCCGGTCAGGGGGCTCAGTGTGCCGTCAGCGATGCGGTAGAGGCTGGTGGCGTCGGTCTCGTTGACCTCGACCTTGCCGAAGCTCGCCCAGTCGGCGCCAGCTTCGGTAGCGATGCGGTTGACGGGAGCGGCGAGGCCGCCGTGGACGGGAGTGGTGTTCGCAGTGGTTGCAGACATGACGTTGAGTCGTGGTGGTTGACAGCTACAGGTAGCCGAGGTTCTTGAGCTTGCGCTTGATGTCGTCGAGTTCGTCTTGGTTGAACTCGGTGGTCGGGGTGATGTCAGCCTCTCCCATCAGATCTCGCAGGACGTAGACGATGAAGTCGGTGGGCGAGTTGAAGCCCGATCCATCCACCACTTGCTGAATCTTGCGATACAGCGGACGGGGGATCTTGACGGTGACCTTGCTTTCGCGCACGAGGAGAGGGGTTGGAGAAATGAGGAGCCCGGATAGGTACAAGAGGGGCGGCCCCTGAACCCCAGCGCTATGCGCGAGGGTCGCCGTGACCGCCGTTCTGTCCGGACGGGCATGTGAGGGCCACACTCCAATGACACTCCTATTGTAGCCTTATCGGAGTGCGATGAGAGTGTAGTTGAGCGCTTCTTGAGCGAAAAGGGCCCTCAGAGGCCCCAATCCCATTCCCTAGCACTATTTAGGGCGAACTGCGCGCTTCCCAGCTTGCCCTCACTCTCCCGGGATTTGTCCGTAGATCCAAGCACGACGCCACAAAGGCTACAGCTTGCTCGAGTCCCCTCTCGATCGGCT
>JBLIMI010000043.1:0-12472 GCA_047638655.1 Minisyncoccia bacterium
TGAGAGTATTCCGCAGGTCCCCGGGGTTGGTGATCTGCGCTTCATTGATCGCGACGATCAAGTCACCTTGTTGGATGCCAGCCAATCCCGCAGCAGTGCCTTCGCCGACTCCCGCGATCAGGACGCCACTTTCAGCCTCGCCCAACTGCACACCAAGGCGCGCGCGATTCCGTCGGGCGATGTCCTCGGCTCCAGGCAAGAGAATGCTCGAGTCTGGATGGGTCGCCAGCCAATCCACCAGTGCCATGGGGGCCGGCTCATCCAGGATCTCGAGGGCCGTTCCTTGTTCGGAGCCAGCCACCGCATCGATGGTGGAGTCCGTCTGTGGATACCAAATGGAATCGCTTGTTCGGTCATAGAGCACGAACACGTTCCCCATCGTGTATCCGGTGGTGCCAAACTCGGCGGTCTTGCCATTGATGTTGCGGGTGCACACGACACCCAGTTGGGCGAGTGGTCACCAAAGAACCGCGTAGGATTCGTCACCAAACGTGTCGTTGACGACTTCGTGGGAGTCCATCAAGAACACCGGATAAGCTTTGGCTTGGCCTTCCCTAAAGACGCCCAGAATCATCGTTTCCAAAGTGACGCCGGCGGAGTCCAGTCGGGGATCGTTGCTCGCCACAAAGTTTGGCTCGTCAATGGACGGAATCGTGTCCCTTCCGATGCCGTACTGAAACGATGCGGGGTTGATGCTCGAGTCCGTGACATCGAACCAATCCTCGGATCCCGCCCAAAGCAAGGTGCGGCCTTCTTCTTCGACAAGCGGCCGTTCGTGGTGCGCGGCGCCAACAAATTTTGGTTCGATTGGGGCCGAGGCGCAGGCACCGAGAAAGAGGAGCGGGGGAAGGATCTGAAGGGGGCTTCCTAGCATGACTCGCGGTGGGTGAGGGTCGGGAACTCCAAACGAATCGCCCGTCGATTCGTGACTAGGAGAGTTCCTGCAATCGCTTCAACTCTATCAAAGCCTGAAGCGGCGTGAGGTCATCGATGGAGAGCGCCTTCAATTCGCGTTCCACTTGGCTGGGGGCGGCGGCAAAGAGGGAAAGCTGTTGCTGCGCTACAGCTTGCTTCGCGTCACGTTGTCCCGCGATCATCGGGGCTAGCCCCTCGGCGTCGGCCTCGATGTCGTGCAAGATGCCTTTGGCGCGGTCGAGTAAGTCGTGGGGGACACCTGCCAATCTCGCCACGTGAATTCCGTAACTGCGATCAGTACCACCCTCAACGATTTTGTGCAGGAAGATAATGGAGTCTTCCCACTCTCTCACCGACACGCTCTTGTTGCTCACGCCGCGCAGGCGCTCGGCCAAGTCGGTCAATTGGTGGTAATGGGTGGCAAAGAGCGTCCGCGCTCCAATCTTGTCGTGCAGGTGTTCGACGATAGCCCAGGCCAGTGCCAAGCCGTCAAATGTACTCGTGCCCCGGCCGACCTCGTCCAAGATCACGAGCGAACGATCCGTCGCGTTGTTCAAGATGTTGGCAATCTCGACCATCTCCACCATGAACGTCGAGGCGCCGCGCCCGATGTCGTCGGCAGACCCAATGCGCGTGAAGATGCGATCGACAATGCCAATGTGTGCTCTTGCTGCCGGGACAAAGGAGCCGACTTGTGCCATGAGCGTGATTAGCGCGGTTTGCCGGATGTACGTGGACTTACCTGACATGTTGGGTCCGGTCAGGACCGTCACCATGTGCTGTTCGTCATCAAGTCGGCTGTCGTTGGGGACGAAAACCTCGGTCTCAGGCATCACCTCAATCACGGGGTGCCTACCGTCTTCGATTTCGAGGAGTGCGCTGTCGTCCACTGTTGGTGCGACGTACCGGTTGGTTGCGGCGACTTCGGCAAGAGACGCGACTACGTCTAGCTGTGCCAAGGCGCGGGCCGTGTCCTGGATGCGTCGGACTTCGGCGGCGACTTCAATGCGAAGCTCGTTGAAGATCGCTTGCTCCATTTCACGCGAGTGCTCCTCGGCCTTGAGTACCTTGGTCTCAAACTCCTTGAGTTCTGGCGTGATGTAGCGCTCGGCGGTCTTGATCGTCTGCTTGCGGATGTAGCCCTCGGGCGCCTTGTCGGCTTGGCCTCGGGGGATCTCGATGAAGTAGCCGAAGACGGAGTTGTATCCGATCTTGAGGCCGTTGATTCCAGTGCGCTCGGCCTCCTCCGCCTGGAAGCGCGCCATCCACGTCTTGCCGTCGCCAGCGATCTGCAGCAGTTCGTCGAGCTCGGCGGAGTAGCCTTGGCGGACGAGGCCGCCTTCCTTGATGGTGGGTGGGGGAGTGTCCACGAGCGTGCGTCGGATACGACCCACCACGTCATCCAGCGGATCGAGTTCCTCACGTAACTCATTCAAGCACTCGGAAAAAGTGTTCGAGAGTTTTTCGCGCAGGGGCCGGACCGGTTCCAGCGAGGTGGCCAAGAACACGAGGTCGCGAGCGTTGCCGCGACCCGTGGAGAGCCGCGCCACGAGCCTTTCGATGTCCCGTACATCCTCCAGCAGGCTGCGCACGTCCTCGCGCAGGAAGGGTGCCCCTTCGAACTCGCCAACGCCCCGTTGACGCCGCAGAATGGGTTCCACTTCACGCAGTGGAGAGAGCAACCACTCCCGCAACAGGCGGCCGCCCATGGGAGTGCAAGTCTTGTCCAGAGTGGAGAGCAAAGTGCCGTCATGCCGGCCATCTCTCTGGGTCGCCACCAACTCCAGGCACGATCGTGTGGCACGGTCGAGCACTAGTTGACCTTGGCTCGTGACGTGCTCGATTCCAAGAATGTGGTCGACGGTACCCCGTTGGGTCTCGGCGAGATACTCGATCAAGGCGCCAGCGGCAGGCACGATTTGGCTGTCGCCTTCAATTCCAAAACCCTCGAGCGAGGCTACCTTGAAGTGTTTCTTAAGAGCGCGGTCAGTGGCGTCGCGATCAAAGCGCCAGAGATCGCGGTCGCTGAGCCGCGGCCCGTAGATTTTCTGTAGCTCCGCCGCGAACTCCGGCTCTTCCTTCGTCAGGTCTGGGCACCAAAGAACTTCAGCCGGTGAGATGCGGGAGAGTTCGTCCAGTAGCTGATTCGAATCGCACTCGGTGGCGTAGAATCGTCCGGTGGATAGATCCACCCAGGCCACTCCCGCTAGGTCCCCGCGCAGCCAGAAGCTGGCCAAGTAGTTGCTCGCGCGGGCGTCGAGAGCGTTCTCTTCCGTCAATGTCCCAGGCGTCACGACCCGTACGATGCCGCGATCGACGATGCCCTTGGTTTGACGCGGATCGCTTAGCTGTTCGCAAATGGCCACCTTGTGGCCCAGATTGACGAGCCGCAGCAAGTACGATTCCATGGAGCGTACGGGCACGCCAGCCATGGCGATGGCCGCATCGCCTTTGGCTCTCGAAGTCAGCGAAATCCCGAGCTCCTTCGACGCGATCTCCGCGTCCTCATGGAACATCTCGTAGAAGTCGCCCATGCGGAAGAAAAGCAAGGCGTCAGGTTGCTCCTTCTTGGCCCTCCAGAACTGTTCCATCATCGGAGACTGTTCTTTGACAGCCTTTTTCTTGGGGCTGACGGGCTTTCCGGCGACGAATACAGTTTTCTTGGGCATTGGGGTGATCGAGAGACGAGGCGGGGCACGAGTGTAACCGTTCCGCGTCACACCTTGCAGCCTGAGCCTGTCCGTGGTGTCCTGTTCGCCGCAATCCACCCCCCCCCAAGTCGCTCATGCTCCAACTATCGCTCACGCGGGCCTTGTTTCGCTTCGCCTTCAGCGCTCCCCTATTGCTCCTCGTCGCCTGCCAAGGTGGTGCAAAGACAGGCCTGGATGCTTCCCACCCGGCCGGTACTGTCCATCCAACCACCCCTGAAGCCCCTTCTAACGACCACGCAGTTGAGGAGCACCTGGCCCAGTACATCCATTCAACAGGGTTGGTGGAGGGTTGTCAGCACGTGCAGCTTGATCTAGAGAATCGGACCCACGCCACGCTCGCGTTTTCGTACCGCGTCGAGTGGTTGAATCGGCAGGGAGAGCTCGTGGTGGATCGAGAGGCCGTTTGGACGTCCAGAGTTCTGGGAGCAGGTGAGCGGATGCCGCTAGAGATCACGGCGCCCCATCCCCGGGCAGAGTCTTGGCGCTTGCGGGCGGTGTCGGCAGCGGAGACCCGCTAGCCCAGGTCGACAAATCCTGGTTACCAGGAAGACTGGAGGCGCTAGGACCGTCGCAGCACCCGGAAGGAAAGGGCCGGTCACCCTGGGATTGGTCATCGGTTGCGAGAAGGGGACAAAGACTCCACGGGCGGGTTGCGGATAAGCTCCGCTGCACCAACAATCATTGGGTCATTGGAGTGATCCAGTCATAAGAATCCGAGAATGGACGCGTTGGGGCCATTCCAGTTTTGGGAGAGACACAGGCCATGAGCCAAACTAAGGAAGAGGCGGAGCCCGACTTCGAGGCGATCGCAGAGTTCATTCGCGCTGTCCGGGAGAGGATCGCAACCGTGGTGGTGGGACAAGACGTCGTTGTGGAACGTCTCCTGATCTCGCTCTTCACGGGCGGTCACATTCTCTTGCAGGGAGTGCCCGGCGTGGCCAAGACGCTGCTGGCCGCCGTGCTCTCGAAGTCCCTCGACCTCAAGTTCGCGCGGGTGCAATTCACCATCGACTTGTTGCCTGGGGACATTCTCGGTTCGGAAGTGCTCGACCAACGCACGAATGAATTCAACACCCACAAGGGGCCGATATTCACGAATCTGTTGCTCGCAGACGAGATCAACCGCGCGGCCCCCAAGGTTCAGGGCGCTCTGTTGGAGGCGATGCAGGAACGCAAGGTCACGATCGGCGGTACGGCCTATTCTCTGCCTGCGCCGTTTCTCGTGATCGCGACGCAAAACCCCGTGGAACAGGCGGGAACCTTCGAACTGCCCGAAGCGCAACTTGACCGCTTCATGCTGCTCCATAGGCTCGGCTACCCCAAGCCAGATGAAGAGCGTGAGATCTTGCGCCGCAACGCGAAACTCGGAGTCGCGCGCAGTGGCGATGGGGCGCTCGTTGAGACAGAATTCGATGTGATTGACGATGCCCCTGTCGGAGGGCTAGAGCAAGTGGTAAAGGCCATGCAGGCGGTTCAGCGCGTGCACGTGAGCGAGACTTTTGTCGAGCACGTGGTCGAACTCGTCAACCGCACACGGGAGCACCCGGCCATGGAGTTGGGAGGCAGTCCCCGAGCCGGTATCGCCATGATCAAAGCTTCGCGCGCACGCGCGTTGATCCACGGCAGGAGTTATGTTGTGCCGGAAGATCTCTTCGCTCTCGCGGAAGACGTCATCATGCACCGTTTGCGCCTGCGCTACGAAGCTCTGGCAGACGGCCTGTCTACCAAGAGCGTTCTGGAAGAAATGCTGCGTGACATGGGCGCGAACCCCGCTTCTGCCCAGGCTCGCGAATCCGTCGATCCTGCCCTGCAGGGCAACGGACAAGCCGTTCACTAGTCACCTCCTGGACGAGTTCCGTTCTCGTCCCGGTGGCCTGCTCTACAACGAACATGGAAGGATTCCTCGACGACCCGAAGGTTCTGGATGCCCGCCAATTTCGCATTCTGGTGCGACGTTTGGCGGACAGTTGGAGTTATGGAACGGACCAATCCCCGTTCCTGGGTGCCGGCGTGGAGTACGCCCAGTCGAGACCGTACGCCCCTGGAGACCCCGTACGTTCTATAGATTGGCGCGTTACCGCGCGGACGGGAGAGTTCTTCGTCAAGGAATTCGAGTCGCCCAAGCGTATGCCTGTGCATATTTTGATCGACACCTCGGCTTCCATGACCGTCTCTTCGGTCAAGCGCAGCAAGTATGAAACGGCCATGTTTGTGGCCGGAGGCGTGGCGCTTGCTTGTCTGGATCGCGTCAGCCCGGTGGGCGTGATCGGCGTTGGCGATCGTTCCCTGCGAATTCAGCCGAGCCTCTCCAGCACACAAGTTCTCGAATGGTTGTTGCGCTTGAGATCCTTTCGCTATGACGAAGAGACTCATCTGTCGGATCGCATTGCAGAGCTAACTCCCCGCTTGAGTTCCCGAGCATTGATCATCGTACTCTCGGACTTGCACGACGTCCGTGCGCTACGCTCGCTCAAGCGCATGGCCCAACGTCACGATTGCGCCGTGCTTCAATTTCAAGACCCGGCTGAAACCGGAATTTCCGGAGCGGGTTTCCTTCGTGCCCAAGAGGCTGAGACGGGTGCAGGATTTGCAACTCACGGCCGCCAGCAACACCTCGAACAAGCCCACGTTCAGAGCTCGCTTAAGAGAGGCGGAATTGACCACCTCTTGATTCGCACCGACCAAGACTACGTGGCGAATGTTCGGCAATTCTTCGAGTCCCGGGGTCTCCTGGGAAAGATGGCACGCTAGCCTGCATTATTCATGAAGACCCTCTTAATCCTTGTCGTGTGCTTGCTAGTCACGCCCGTGATCCACGCAGGTGTTCGACCTGCTGCGCGGATGGCCCAGGACTCCAGTGCGGAGGCCCTCACCAGTTCTGCTGTGGGGGTTCCCGGCTGGAAGCGCGAGTTGGTTCTCGAGGGCTCCGAGGTGGAGGTGCTTCCGGCGACTCCCGCTGCTGCGATGGTGTTGCGCATCGATGACGTCAGGCCCCACGGTTCAGGGTGGCGCTACGACATCGAGTACTACGGATTGGAGCCGGGTCGATTTGACTTGCGGGACTACTTGCGCCGCAAAGATGGGTCGCCTCTGAGCGACTTGGCTGCGATTGAGGTCATCATCAAAAGCACCCTGCCAGAGGGCGTGATCCGTCCCAACCCCCTCGAGAGCGGTCTCTTGCCTAGCGTTGGTGGATACCAATTCCGCGCCTGGGTCTTTGGTGCGCTTTGGATTGTCGGGTTGTGGCTGATCGTGAGCCGGCGCGGATCCAAAGCGGGGCTGGTGAGTGCGAACGAGTCTCGGCCTGAGACCCTCGCGGATCGCCTGCGACCCTTGGTCGAGAAGGGGATCAGTGGCGAGCTATCGAATGAGGCCGGTGCGCAGCTTGAAATGACATTGATCACGTTCTGGCGCCGCAAGCTCGAGTTGCATGACATGAGTTCGGCGCAAGCGATGGAGTTCCTCAAAGGGCACGCGGAAGCTGGCCCGCTTCTCCGGCAATTGGAACGTTGGCTGCACAGCCCCGGTGGCGGTGGAGCCGTCGATGTCACCGATCTGCTTGTTCCTTACAGGAACATCGCCGCCGCGGACTTAGAACTGACAGACGCGGGTTCCCCGCAAGCCATGGAGAACGAGTACGCCTGAGCCCATGGAGTTCCTCTTCCCGTTCCGAAACCCAACACTGCTATTCTTGCTCTTGATCCCGGCGCTCATGCTGGTTTGGATCTGGATTGGGCATCGTCGTGGATTGGTGCTGCCTTTCGACCACCGGCGGTCCAAGGGTGGAGGTTGGATCTCTGGCATGATTGGAATGGCCGAGTCCATTCCGGTCACACTCTTGGGGGTCGTGATCATGATCTTGGCGGGCCCTCAACGTTGGGCCGAGCCTCAGACATCGAAGGTCATGACGAACATCGAGTTCTGCGTGGATGTCTCAGGGAGCATGACGGCCCAGTTTGGTTCCGGGAATCGTTACGACGCGGCGATGGTGGCGATCAATGACTTCCTGGATTACCGCTCCGGGGATGCCTTCGGATTGACTTTCTTCGGCGAATCCGTGTTGCACTGGGTGCCTTTGACCACGGATGTCTCGGCCTTCCGATGCGCACCACCGTTCATGGCTCCGGGCAAACTCCCGCGTTGGTTCAACGGCACACACATCGGCAAAGCCCTGCTGGCTTGCAGAAAAGTCCTCTCCAGCCGCGAAGAGGGTGATCGAATGATCATCCTGGTCTCGGACGGTTACAGCGCCGACTTGTACGACGGTCGGGACAAGGAGATCGCGCGCACTTTGATCGCTGACGGAATCCGTGTCTATGCGGTTCACATCGCGGAGTCGAGCTTGCCTGACTCGATTGTCAACATCACGGCATTGACCGGTGGTGAGGTCTTTACGCCCGGGGATCGGGATGCCCTCAAGCGTGTCTTCCAGCGCATTGATGAAATGCAAGAGACGCGACTGGAGAAGATTTCTGCAGAGGCGGTTGACGACTATGGCCCCTACGCTCGCGCGGCTCTGTGGCTGCTGCTTGGAAGCGTATTGGCCCTCTTCGGTTTGAGGTACACGCCGTGGTAGAGCTGTTGCAACAGGACTTCGGGCCGTTGATGCTGTGTCTGGTAGCGGCCGCTATCGTGCTGCTGGCAGAGTCTTTGCATGCAAGACGCATTCGGCGCGTGGCTGAACTTGCTTTCGGCCCTTCCAAGCGCCCGGCTACCTGGGTTCGATTGGCCCCTCTGTTGCGCGCGCTCTCAATCGCCGCTGTGACCTGGGGCGTGGCCACACTACTCGTGATCGATCCCAAGACTCACAGTAGCAATGCCGAACCCGGGGCACTCGAGAAGCCACGTCACGTGTTGTTGGTCCTCGACGTTTCTCCGAGCATGCGGCTGGTGGATGCCGGACCACAAAAGCTCCAGAGCCGGATGGAGCGCGCTCGCGAAGTGATGGACTCCTTCTTCAGTCGGGTGCCTCTTGAGCAGTACCGCATGACGGTGGTCGCCGTTTACAACGGGGCAAAGCCGGTGGTTCAGGAGACGAGCGACATCGAGGTGGTGCGCAACATCCTTGGCGACTTGCCGCTGCACTTTGCTTTCCCCGCGGGCAAGACCAAGTTGATTGAAGGGTTGGAAGAAGCCGCGAAAATCGCGCGACCCTGGAACCCGGGATCGGCCACATTGATCGTGGTCAGCGATGGGGACACCGTGCCGGACAAGGGCATGCCACGCATGCCTGATTCCATCGCTTCGGTGTTGGTCGTAGGCGTGGGGGACCCCATCACGGGCAAGTTCATCGATGGTGGGCAGTCTCGACAGGACGTTTCCACGCTCCGTCAGATCGCGACCCGGCTGGGAGGCACATTCCATAACGGAAACGAAAAGCACCTGCGTTCGACCCTCATTGCCGACCTCACCGAAACTGAGGGCGAGAGCATCTTGGAGCGCTTGACCCGGCGCGAGTACGCCCTCCTCGCCTGCACCGCCGGAGCTGCGCTCCTGGCGCTCCTACCCCTCCTCCTGCACTTCTTAGGGACGCGTTGGCGTCCTGGAGTCAAAGTTTTGCGAAACCAACAGCTCTCAGGGGCCCCCAGGGCCCGACAGGGAATCTTGTCCACGGCAAAGCCTTGACAGGTTGAAGCACTAGAATCGACGATGAAACACAGTGAATCCCCGCTGCCCACTCTCTGGGCGGCGGTTCGCTGCTCTTTGGACATCACCTCCTAAAGGTATTGAGCATGAGAAAACTACTCTTGGGCCTCTGGCTCGCCATTCCCGTAGGCGCATTCGCGTACCACATGGGCCCTGGACAGGACGCAATGCGTCTTGATCAGGCTCAAGGATTGATCGTCGCGGCGGAGCAACACGTGGTCTCGGCGAACGAGCTCACTGTTGCGGAAAACGAACTCGCCGCCAAAGGAGAGTGGGCCGCCGCGGAGGAAGCTTTTGCAGAAGCGTTGGGCTTGCTCACAGATGAGCAGGTCACCGAGCGCCGTCGCTTGTCTCTCGAGCGAGCCAAGTGCCAGATGCAAATTTCCCAACTCCCCGAAGCCAATGCGGAGCTCTCCAAGTTGGTCGAGGAGATGCAGTTGGACCCCGGTGCAAATGCGAACTTGCTTCGGGACGCTCGACACACGTTGGCCAACTCCGAGTACTACATCACTTGGCTGATGCGTCTCGAAGGCCTGGGCAGGGACTCATGGGAGCCGCGTATCGAGGCTGCACGACAGACTTTCAAGCTGCTCGCGGTTGAGGCTGCAGAAGCAGGGAATGAAACCCTGGCGATGAAGTCCAAGGAAGACCTGGAGGCGGCCATTCGTTTGGCGCGCATGGACTTGACGGAATTACAAGGGTTGCCCTTGCCGAGCCAATGACAGGGTTGCGGTAGCGGTCGCGGTCGCGGCAGCAAGAAGAGTGGTAAAGGCAACAAAGGTCAGCAACCGAGCGACGCTCGTGGGGCAAGCTCGGGCCCTCCCCCGGACGGCAGCGGTTCCTGATGCCTTGAGGGGGAGTCCTTGCGGACACCCCCTATTCCGGTTCGGTTGAGAGAGGATTCACTCCACGTGAGCAAAGGTGCTCACCAGTTACTTCGTCGGCAGTGTCCGGCCTGATGGTGATGTTATGTCGTTGAGGAAGAGATTTTCGTGGTTGAGTGTGTGTGCAGCGTGCGGCTTTGGCTGGTTTCTGTTGGGGTCCGGGTCGGTCACGGCCCAAAGCGTGACCCCATCCCGAATCGTGAAAGTGCAGCTCCTCAGTGAGGGCGTTCAAGTTCTAGGAGCTCCAATCACGAGTTCGGTAGGCGACACCGACGAGAAGGAGAAGGAGGACGAGAAGCCCAAGACTTCTGATCTCTTGAAGGCGCTCAAGAAGCTCGTCTTTGACCGCCGCCCCTCAGCCATCCTCGAAGCTTGGTCCAAGGAACAGGATGAGAAACCTGTACTCCCCCCGGACCCGGAAGAAGAGAAGAAGAAGCAGGAAGGGGCCGCCGAAGCCGCCGTAGCCGCCAAGGCGGAGGCCGCGAATGACGCCGAGGAAGAGGCTGGTACTGAAGAGGTGACTCCTTCGGAAGACCCCCCGGCAGCCGACGCAGGCGATGAGAGCGACGAAGAGGAAGCCGCGACACCCGAGCTGACCGAAGACGAGGAGGCCGCCCAAGCGGAAGCCGAAGAAGCCGCCAAGGACTTGGCTAAGGAAGAAAAGGCGAAAGCGAAGGCCGCTGAAAAGGAAGCCAAAGCAGCCAAGAAAGAAGCAGACAAGAAGGCCGAGGAAGAATTCGACAAGGCCAAGGAAGAGTACAAGGACGCCGAGAAGAAGCTGCTCGAATGGGAGCTTGCCAACTTCCAGCGACTGATCACTCTGAGCGATTGGGAAGGCGTGCGCACCTACCTTGCCTCCATCGAGGACTTCGAGGCCGAAGGGGCCTACAAGCAATTGCTGGTTTCATTGGTCAAAGGCCCGGTCAAGCTCTCCGGACCGTTGGTCCCCTACGCTGAGAAGAACTTCTTTGCTCCAGAGGATCTGACAGGACTCGCTGGTTGCGCGCCTGGCGAAGTCGAGAACAGTGATCTCGAGAACCTGGCCAAGCTCTTGCGTCTAAGTGTGGATGAGGGTTGTCTGGCAGAGCTATGCCTCGATCAATTCCAGCTCGCACTGAAGGCTGAGGACTTCCCGTTGAGTTCAGCTCAGATCGCGCGAGTCGTGATCGAGGCTCGCTTTCCCATCGAAGCTGGCGCTTTCCTTCCGACACCAGAAAAGGCGATCGAAGAGAACCGGCGCGAAGTGCTGAACCTGCTCACCCGGCACTACCTCGCCGTCTACGCTGACGAAAAGAAGAGCGAGCACCTAGAGCACGCATGGAACACGACCCAGGCGGCTCTGGCCGACGGCGAAATCGAGGATGACGACAAGGAGGAAGCACTCAAGCGCGCCGTGGCCATCGCCCCGGATGTGCGCAAGGAATTGGGCCAATCTTGGCTCGACGAGAGCTTCACCGAACGCCCAGAGCGCGGAATGGAGATTTTGCGGGTGATCGGATCAGGCACATCCAAAGGCCTTTTCGACACCTCCCTCGATGGTCCGAAGCGGCTGGAGAGCTTGAAGTTGCAAACTACCGCTGTGGATGCCGTCCTCAAGGCTTCTCCGGAGTTGGCGAATACCTGGGGAGAAACCCTGAATCTGCTGGCCAACAACTGGTTGCAGGAAGCCGTTCACTCTTACAAGCACGATGAGTCCACCAGCCGTGGACCTTCGGTTCGGCGAGACGTCTTCGGCAACGTCTTCTATAGCAGCTACAACTACAACTACACCAACCGCAACATCCCGACTGCGCTGAGCACGGATCAGTTGCTTGAGATCCGCCCCAGCGACTCCTGGCTCGCCCACGTGAGTGGAGGCCTGCGTCCCAAGTTCTCCATGGTGACGGCTCAACTGTTGCTCAAGATGAATGAGGAGTCGGACGCATTTCCCTACATCGAGCGTTTAGCCGAAGTCCATCCCGAGGAGGCCTTGGATCTTGTGCACGAGTTCTTGCGGGTCTGGACTCGCAACAACAACCCGAACTCCGATCGTAGTCGCACCAGTCAGTTCATGTTCATCTACGGGTACGATGCCCGTGGTGATGGGATTCCTCTGACACGGTCCAAGCAGGAGCGAAACCTCGAAGCATTGGCTGGCTGGGTCAAACGCTTGCGCCGCTTGCCGCTGGAGGACATTGACGAAGAGTTAATCGCCACGGCCTTTACTTCTGCGCACAGCAAGGCGGAGGTCTATCAACTTGAGACCATCGAACGTGTTTTTGGAGACATGGAAGGGCTGAAGCCCGAAACCCTCGCGAATCTGGTCGAGAAGATGCG
>JBLIMI010000044.1:0-12203 GCA_047638655.1 Minisyncoccia bacterium
GGACCCTTTGATTTCTTTGCACCTTCCCAATCCGCAAATTGGATGCGACCTGCACAAGACACACGGTGAACACGCTCGCCCGCTGGAGAACATTCCCCCGGACATGGCCGTGGGATGCGGAGAAACGGGCCCGGAGCGCGAGTTGATCCAGGCTCACCCGGACCTGTTCAGTACCTGGTCCCTGCTACCGGACGAGGTGCAACACCTCAACCACCTGGCCGAACTGTCCCAGGAACTGCCGCCCATTTTGACCCGCTTCGCGCGCACCTGGGAACTGCTGCGCTTGGCGCGCAGGACATCCCACCACGGACTTTTCCGGGAGTGGCGAGCGAGCGAACTCGAGTTCGTGGAGTTCGCCAAGGCCAGCGCGGTCGGCCCCGTACAAGACGCCTTGAAGTGGGAGTGCGCCATCGTTGGCCTGGACGGCGCTGGCTCGGCACCGCAGGCGGCCAGCCACTCGGACTGGGTGCAGTCCCGGGCACATGTCGTCCAACTCGAGCACGACATCGTATCCATCGAGCGACTGCAACAGGCTCCCCCAGGAACAGCCCCAGCCCGCCGCGCCACTTGGATCGCCGTCTCCAGCACGAAGAAGGGGGTCGCCAGCGATTGCATCTCCCCTGCACTGGGACAATTGCTGGAAGCCCTCGAACAACCACAACACACCGAAACCCTCGAAGACACCCTCCCCGGTGTCGACAGGGCACTCAAACTCTTGAGTGAGCGCGGGCTGATCGAACGGGTTCCAGCACCGAACGAATCCCCCAAAGCATCTCACTCAGCCCAACTGGGGAACTCACCACGATGATTCAGCGCGAAGCCTTTCCGATCACCCTCGTCTTTCCTCCTCAAGCGCACTTCACGCAGCCCTACCTGGCGCTCCCGTGCTTGAAAGCCTGGCTCCAGGAACATGGCTTCGACGATGTGCAGACTCTCGACCTGTCGGTGGAGTCCTACGAGCACTTCCTGACTCCCGAGTACCTCACCTGGGCTGCCCAACGGGCCGAGGAGAGATTGCCCTTTGAAAGGTTCGGACAAGGCTCGCACATTTCCTTTGAGGAGATGCCGGCCTTCCGCGCCGCTGTTGAAACTCGGGTTTCGGCAGCAGCGCTCATCGAGCGCATCGAGGACGCCAAGGCGGTGCTGCGTGGACGAAACTTCTTCGACTCAGAGTCCTACTTGCCGGCGGTACGCACGATCTACAACGCGCTGCGCATCGTGTCGGCCGCGCACTACCCCTCTGCGCTGACCCCCCACAACTTCACCATGCGCTACGCCATCGAGCGCTCGGCGGAAGTGCTGGAAGCCACTCTGAACGAGGCGGAAAACCCCTACATCGACTGGTTCCGCAAGTGCGTACTACCCGACCTGATCGAACGCAGACCGCGACTGGTGGGCTTGAGCGTGATCTATGGCAGCCAACTCATTCCCGCCCTCACACTCGGGCGCATGATCAAGCAAGCGCTTCCGGACTGTCACATCACTGCGGGGGGTGGTTTCCTGGCTTACATCGGCGACAAGCTCATGGCTGCCCCGGGCATCGAGGTTTGCCTCGACTCCATCGTCGAGCACGAGGGTGAAAGGCCCATGGAACAACTGGCCGCAGCTCTGCGCGACGGGACGTCTCTGGAGGGCATCGACTCCCTGACCTGGTTTGATCGCGAGCAAGCGCCGGTGAAAGCCGTGGCCAACTTGCGCGGCCATCCGATCACACTCAATGAAGCTCCCCTGCCCGACTTCAGTGGTTTACCCCTGGAACTTTACTTCTCGGCCAAGGTGGTGCTGCCCTATGACGTCAACCGCGGCTGTTATCACTCCGAGTGCACGTTTTGCACCCTGCCCACGGTGATCGGCCCCGGCTACCGTTCGCGTAAAGTGACGAGCATGGTGGAACACTTGCTGGAATTGCAGAGCACTCATGGCACCGACGAGTTCTATCTCGTCACGGACTGCATGCCCCCCGCCACCCTGCGCGAATTGCCACGGGAGTTGCTGCGCCAGGAAGCCAACATCACCTGGTCCTGCGATGCCAAGGTGGAGCGCAAGTCCTATCAGGATGGTGGAGCCCAACTGCTCTACGACGCGGGCTGCCGCAAACTGCTCTTCGGCTTCGAATCCGTCACGCCTCGCATCTTGACCATGATGGAGAAGGGCCAAACGACCGAGGATGTGACCTTTGTCTCGCGTGCCTGTCACGAAGCGGGCATCAGCGTCACCTGGTACGCCATGGTCGGTTTCCCCAGTGAGACCCACGAGGAAGCCGAAGCGACCATGGAGTTCATCGAACAGCATGCGGGCATGATCCAAGAGGTCAGCCTGCAAAATTTCCACGTGGATGAAGTCAGCGAGGTCTTTCGCACACCGGATCGTTACGGGGTGACCATCCACGACGATCCGAATGCCGATCTGCAGCTGTACCATGACTACTCAGTGTCCAGCGGAATGAGCCAGGAGGACGCCGCCGAGATCCACGCGGAAGCCCGGCAACTGTTGCGTGAAGCGCTTCCCATCTTCAGCGGCGAGAACGTGCTCTACTTCATGCAGAAGAGCCACTACTACCTGCACTTGGCCCGCGGAGCGAGTCCCACGGAATTTGCGGAGCAGTGCAAGCAGCGCGAAGCCAGCCGCGAATCGCGGGAAGTGGGCGACAAACTGATGGTCTCCGCGAACCTCGAGTTTCTGCCTATCCCTTTCAGTCACAGCACCTGCCGCCGTGCACTCGGTTCGCGTTTGGCCCGAGCCGCGCGCCCGGAGAACCAAACCGGAAGCTTCGATGCCCAGGCCGCGCAACTGGCGGGATCGAGGGTTCCTCCCCTGGCCCGCGAGTCCCGTGTCTTGATCTATGTGGCCGACGAGGCCGAGTTCCTGGAACTTCATCCGGACGGGGTGATCGCCATCGATGCCTTGCGCAAGGCAGGGTCTCTGGGAGAACTTCGGCGCTCGATCGCCTCCCACTCCGGGTCTGGTCCGTCAGCTCGCGAGCACCTCGATCGCTTTGCAGGTGCCCTGCAGCGATCCGGCGTACTGAGTCCTTGACACGATCCTTGACGAATTGTCTCTTCTAACGGACCCTGCACTGGAAGGTTGAGACTCGAGAACCGCTCAAAGTACCCCATGAAGAACGAGACCAAGCCCACTCACGACCAGGCTCCCCAAAAGAAGGCCAGCGGCACACGCACCGAAGACGCATCGAACTCGATCGCCGACAAGACGCGCGGCCTGGACTTCTCCAAGCTCGACTTGACGGTGGATCGCGTGGACGAACGCCTGTCTCCGAGCGAGACCAACATCTTCGACAAGTAGGCGCTGCGCACCCTTGACCCTGCCAAGGCCTGCCTGGGTCGTGTGCTTGCATGCACCCGGAACTTGCGCCTCGGACCTCGCTGGAACAGGAGACGCCCACGCCCCAGATTGGTTAGCGGGCCGACCCCCGGATTCCAGGGCTGAAGCATCGGGCGCTGAAGGGTCGTGTCGAGACCTCCCCTGCCGAACCACTGTTGCCAGAGAGCATCATGGGCAAATCCCTACACAGAACCGGAGAAAGCCACCGGGATTCGAGAAAGGTGCTGGCGACTGCTACGCAAGGCACCAGATCCCCGCGATCATGATGAAAAACCTGAAGCTTATCGGCGTCCTGCTCCTCGTCTTGGCCCTCGGAACCTGGGCTTTCCTGAACTCCAAGGGCAAGACCTCCTCGGGGCCACAAGAAGCACTGCGAGTGGGTCAAGTGGCCACCTCAGCGGATGCCGAATCTGGTGACTTGCAACGAGCGGGCGCCATTCAGGAGACAGCGCAACGCAGCTCCGCCGCCCCCGTCGCTCCGGTCGAGGCCACCAAAGAGACATCGGCCAGCTCCAAGGCCAAAGCCACAGGTCCCTTCCTGCGCGGTGAGGTGGTGGATGAACGGCGCATGCCGATTGCGGGCGCCGAGGTCACCATCACGGGCAAATTGACCGGAAGCAGCCTCATCGAGTTGGGCCAACTGGGACTCTCGGAAACGGCGGTCACCGACTCCCGCGGCCAATTCCAAGTCCCCCGAGGGTTCTGGCCCAAAGCAGAAATCACCGTGGAGATACAAGCGCGGGGACACCTGATGGCCGAGAGCACGGCCACTCCGGCTGGCGTCTCGGGCAACAGCCCTCTTGGGACCTTCGAATTGCAACGGGGAATCATCCTGAGCGGCACGGTCTTGGGGGATGACGGAGAACCCGTAAGCGAGGCCAACGTGTGGCGCACAGAGCCTGATGCTGGGGCGGGGATGCCGCCGATCTTCGCCATGGCGAACAAGGTTGGCCGCTATGGTCCCGAAGCCAGCAAGACCGATGCTGAAGGACAATTCAGTTTGGCGTATGAACCCGCTGGGAAGTACGTGATCCAGGTGCTGCACGAGGACCACCCGCGCGGCCGTTTTGCAGGGGAGACTCCCTTGGCCGGCATGCAGGAAACGGGGCTGACTCTGCGCCTTGGTCCGTCCGTTCAAATCAGCGGCCGTGTGACGGGCTATCCCAGAGGCCACAAGGGAGTGACCGTTGAAGCCACCCCCATTGACCAAGACGTGAACCTGGAGAAACCAGTCTTCGCTGGGCTCTTTGGATCGGACGGTGACCACAAGGTAGAACCAGAACAGGACGGCAGCTTCACCATCAAAGGCCTCCAACGCGGGGAACGCTACACGCTGCAGGCTTTTGTGAAAGCCAGCATCATGAACAAGTCGGCCTGCACCGATGCGGTCGTTGCCCTCGCGGACAGCGAAGACGTTGAGCTCACTTGGGATGGTGGCGCAACGGTTCACTTTCGGCTGCAAGATGCCGTCACAGGCAAGCCCCTATCGGGAGGCACGGTTCGTCACCGCTGGACAGACAACGATTCCGAAGTCATGGGCAACGCTCGCAAGCGCTTGGACTTCACCCGCAGCGAAGTGGTCATACGGGAATTGCGACCCAGCCCTTCACCCGGAACTCTCGAGTTTGCCGTCTCCATTGATGGCTACCAGGAGGAACGGATGCAGAACATCACCATCACGCAGTTCGAGGACCACGACCTTGGAACACTCTCGCTGCGCCCTTCCCCCACCTTCCGCGTTCAAGTGCTCGAAGCGTCCAGTGGCAAGCCCGTGCGGCGCGCGCGGGTCGTGCTGCGACCCATCCTGGATGAAGAAGGCGTATTCTCTGGCCTGGGCAGCAGCCACTCCACCGGCAAGACCGACCGCGATGGTTGGTGTGAGCTTGAAGTGTGCTCCACTCCCAGTGGCTCCCTGAGCATCCGCCGGCGAGGCTTTGCTCCCTTTACTTTGGAAGACTTGGCGATGCCCAAGCAAAATGGCCAGTCCCAGGTGGTGCACCTGCTCGAGGGCTCCGAGATCGAAATTTCGGTGGTGGAGAGCGGCCACGAGCCCGCAGTGGGGATCACGGTCATCCACTCGGATCCAAATGGAGTCGAGGAAAGTCGCGAGACACAACAGGACGGCGTCTTGCTGTACAAGGACCAAATCTCGGGTGAGCACCGCTTTCGCACGAACCGTAAATCCGCGGGCAGAGGCCGCGGGAGAGGCAGCCGATTCAGTACCGGGGGCAGCGCTGGGGATGAGGAGCCAGAGTGGCAGACCCTCTCCTTGACCACAGGCGGGAAGAGTTCCATGACCATTGAACTCGAGCCGACCACCAGTCTCAGCGGAGAAATCACCCTGCGCGGGGCCCCCATTGCCCACGCCAAGGTCTCTCTGATCGAGGGCGATTCCGTGTCCGATCAGGACGAACAGATGGCTGAATTCCGAGACAACATGTCGCGCATGACCGGGCGCGCCGCCTCATCCACCACCACGGACTCCGATGGGCGCTTCAGCATGGACCGCTTGACCATGGGCAGCTACCAACTACGAGTGAGCCGCTCGGGCGACTCGCCTGCTCACTACACGCCCGTGAAACTAGGCCCAGGCCACAAGCACGTGGACGTGCAACTGCCGGAGAGCGCAGTCCAGGGACGAGTGATCGATGATCGAGGTCGTCCCGTGCCCGGCGCGGGCGTTCGCTTGCGGCGCGTGAGTGATGACCCTGAGCAACAGAACGACGTGCGGACCGAAAGGATTGCCATGACCTCCTCGATGTTTGGCGGGAATGGTGGCTTCAAGAACGACACGGACCTGGACGGTCAATTTCAAATCGAGGGCATTCCAACGGACGTGAAGCTTCAAATTGAAGTCCAGGCCAACGGGTTTGTGAACAACTCCTCGGAAACTTTTGAAGCACTCGGCAACCAACTTGTGCACGCGAAGAAGATCACGCTCACTCGAGCAGGATCGATTCACGTCACCGTCGGCGAAGGCACTCAGCGTATGTTTGCACCGGTCTACGCCAGGCGCCTCGATGCAGAGGAAGGGACTCAGAAGAGTTCGATTGCTCTGGTCAGCAACGGGGAAGCCCGACTGAAAGGCCTAACCCCGGGACGCTGGATCGTGTCCGAGGAAGCTGGAGGCGAAGGGCAGGAACTCTTGGTCGTCGCGGGCCAGGAGTCAGCAGTCGAGCTTTGAGTTCGCTCCGGAACGCTGCGCAGCGCGCGGACGATTCGTCCAACCTGCGCCGCCGCATCCAGGGTGCTCCGCCACTGCAGGACTCCGTTTTTGCCTAGCTCTTAGCTTTCGCTGTCGTAGGGGCGCCTTTCGACGGCCATTCCCAGTCGAATGCTCTCCATGCGCTCATCGTGCTCGTGGCTCATGCGAATGGCGGCGCTCACAGTTTGCCCAATCAACGCAATGATGGCGATCCAGGCGA
This sequence comes from Minisyncoccia bacterium, assembly GCA_047638655.1. GTDB lineage: Bacteria > Planctomycetota > UBA1135 > UBA1135 > JABACD01. The sequence continues at coordinate 6,768 of JBLIMI010000044.1, forward strand.
ACCACGGAATGCTAAGCAGAAGGCTCTCTAGGGTTTCCATGCCCCCCCTTTCGGGGTCAGAGCCATGTATTTCATGGCCCAAGAAATTACCTGTAGCGTCCTTCAGAGGCACATCCTCAAAAGGCACTCCCTTAAAGTGCTCATGCACTCGCTAGGATAAACGCCCCTGGCACATCACTCCTTTCAAAACCGATCATGCTGCAGCACCGCCACACTCTCCCCCTTGCCCTCTCCTTCCTGGCGCTCGCGAGTTGCGCCTCGACACCCTCGTCCTCCTCCATGCCGGCCGCGGAGCCTCAGGTAGCGGAGCCACAGGTCGAAGAGGAAGCCGAAGCCAAAGAGCCGGATCAAGCGAAGATCGACGAATTGCAGCACAAGCTCGAAGTGGCGCGCATCAAGCTCGACCTGGCACTCCTGTCGGCGAACCGCGCAGACCTCGAGCAGGCCAGGGGCATCGCCCACGCAAGTCAAGAAGTGCAAATGGCAAGGGCCAACATGGAGCACTTCACCAATGTGGAGAAGCCGGCCGACATCGGCCGCGCCAAGCTCTCGCTGCAAGGCGCTCGTGATTCCGCCACGGAAGCGGACGAAGAGCTTCAGCAGATTGAGCTCATGTACAAGGACCAGAACTTGGAGGACATGACCGCCGAGTTTGTGATTCAACGAGGGCGCCGACGGGCGCAGCGTGCCCAGAAACGTCTCGAGTTCCAGGAACTCGATTTGAAGGCGCTTGAGACCCACCAACTGCCGCAGAAGCATCAGAAGCTCTCCCAGACTTTGCTCAAGGCAGAAGAGTCCCTCGACAACGCCAACTCCGACTCGGCCAAGACGGAACTCAACCGCAAGCTCAGCCTGAGCCAGGCCAAGAACGCGCTGCACCTAGCCAGCGTGGCCTTGGAAGACGCGCAAGCGGAAGGAGAGGACTCGTGAAAGCTCTGCTGCTCCTCGGCCTGAGCTTCGGTTGCCTGTTCGGTCCCAAGCTCAGCGCCCAAGAAAGCGTTCGCCCCGAGGATGTTCCCCTCGCGATCCAGAGCGGCATTCAGTACTTGCTGGATGAACAGAACGAGGATGGCTCCTGGGGTGGTGTGGTCAACGCGACCTTCACCAGCGGCTTTGCAAATCCAGCGACCTATCGCATGTGGCAGATCGGCACCACCGCACTCGCCACGCGCACCATGCTCGAAGAGGGATCACTGAACAAGCACGAGGAGAGTGCCGATCAGGCCCTCGACTATCTGATCGCGAACACAGACCTCAAGCGCCCCGCTGCCTGGGACGTGGACAACAACTGGGCTCTGATCTATAGCTTGGACACGATCTGCCGAGCGCTTCAGCACCCGCGCTACAAGGACTCCGAGAAGACCCCGGCTTTGCGCAAAGCTGGCGACACGCTGCTCGAAGGTCTCGCCAAGTACCAGTCCCCAAGGGGTGGTTGGGGCTACTACGCCATGCCGAACGCCGCCTGGCAGCCGGAATGGTGCACAAGCTTCATGACTTCCGTAGCCGTCTTGGCCTTGATCGAGGCCAAGCAAGCGGGGTTTGAAGTGGAAGAGAAGATGTACAAGGCCGCTGTCAACTCTCTCGAGTACGCGCGCTTGCCTTCAGGAGCATTCGACTACGGCCTGAGCGCCATCCCGCGCCACGAGCAAAAAGAATCCATCAACAACATCCGGGGTTCCCTGGGTCGCGTGCAAGTGGGCCACTTGGCCCTCTATCGCGCGGGCAAGGACGTGACCCTCGAGGACATTGAGTGGGGCCTGGAGCAATTCGTGAAGCACCACAAGTTTCTGGCGGTGGCTCGTAACAAGCCCATCCCGCACGAGGCTTACTACGCCAACGCGGCCTACTTCTACCTCTTCGCGCACTACTACGCGTCCCAGGTCGTGCAACTCTTGCCCAAGGAGAAGCGTGCCAAGTTCAGCTCCTTCATCCAGTGGGGCATTCTCGAAGCGCGACAGGAAAACGGTTCCATGTGGGACTTCTGGATCGCCAAGAACACCAAGCCCTACGGCACCTCCTTTGGCGTGATGGGACTGGCGAACTCGATGAAGTAGCCACTTTGCCCCAATCAAGAACAGAGAGCAGCGTCACGGAAGTCGATCCGTGGCGCTGTTTTCGTGTGGCATGAAGCGCTGGGGCTAGCACTCGGCCTCTAGAGAATCCGGGGCGCGCGACGTCATGATCACGCAGAAGCTAACCAGCAGAGCCACGGCCAAGAGCACCCGCGCCTGCGCAATTGCGGCCCAGATCCCGCTGGGTTCGCTCGGGATCAGAGCCCGATCGAGATCGTAGACTCGCTCGAGCATGGCAGCGGCCAAGGCATTAGAAGCGTCCGCGCTCAGACGCTCGTGCCGGGCATGCTCGCGGAGGTAGCAAGCCAGCAGAGTCAAATCGACGCAAGCGGGGACTCCATAGCTCGCCATCAACCGCAGCGCAAAGTCCGTCGCAGGCAGCCAAGTGGGGGTCAGGTGCTCGCTGCGGGCAACTCCCTTGGTATCGCGTTCGACGCTGTCCGGACCGGCGCTGAAACAAGCTTGGTCCTGGTCCGAGTTGACCGTCCAAGTGGCGATCAAGGAAGCTTCGACCGCGGCCGCGAGCCTTCCCGTTTCGTTGCTATAGCCCAGCCGCTCGAGCAACAGTTTGCGTACCCACAGATCCTCGAGAGCGTTGTGTCCAGGCTCCTCGTCCGTGCTCTTCAAGATCAAGTTCCCAATGCGAGTGCGGTCGCTATTCTCGAGCGCGCCTGCAGCATCCAGGGTCGCGACGGTCATGTACGCGCGCCGAATGTCGTGACTGAGGCGACCCCGTTCGAGCAACGCCTTTTCGCGGGAGGCGCTACGAAAGATCACATAGGCGCTCGGATCCAACCAGCCTAGGGCGGACAGTTCCCAGAGACCGGGCATGCTCGCGGAGACCTGCGATTCACCACGCAACACCTGATCCACGTAGGTACCGAGGGCGACCTTGAACGCTTCCGGTTCAGGCGCAGGCCCCGTGGTCGCACTGAGGTGTCGATAGGAGCCGATCACTTCGACCCATTCACGGCTCAAGTCTTCCCTGTCCTGAAAACCACTGGCCACGTAGCCGAGGGCTGTGCTGCGAGTCCCCGCCGTGTGCCCCGTCATGAGGAACACGAAACAGCCCGCGGCGATCAACGCCGCCAGGACCGGCAAAAGCAAACGTTGATTGCGAAGCCGTGACCAACCGAGGACATCCTGCTTCCCAAGCCAGAGGCACAGGCTGCCGCCAACAACCGGCATCAGGCCCAAGGCTAGCCGTGACCCAGCATCGAGATCCGTAGGCACCCACTGGGTGATCAGGAAGTAGCCCCAAATCACCGTCGAGAGCAAGAAGTCTCCACAGCGCCGTCCGACTTCGGCTCGGGAGGCAAGGCCCGCGCTAGCGAGGGAACGAATGAGACCCATCAGGGCGAACATGGACACGATGGAGAACAAGGCCACCGCTTCGTAAGGCATGCTGCGCACCGAGACCAGAAACACGACGACCACAATCAAGCTCGTGAAGCGGTGGGTTTTCCAAAAGACGCTCACCTGGTAGGCACTGAGATCTTGCAGCGTCCCTTGATCGTCCTTCACGCGCGTGCTGCGCACTCCCCAAACGAAACTCGCCACAACCATGGCAAGCATGAGCAGAGGAAACGCGAGCACACCGGGGATCCACTTCCAAAGGCTCTTCTTAACGGCCACCCCGCCGGCAGTCAAACCGACTTCCGCCACACCGCGCGGGATCATGAGCGGGGGCAAGTAGGCGGCGGCGATGCGCGCCCAACGGGCGGCGAACACGCGACCCGGGCCGCTCTTGCGAATGGCACGTTCGCCCTGCTCGATGCGTTCGCGGACGCCCGCGGCAAAGTCTTCGGGCTCCGGTCGCAGTCCGGCAAGGGCGCCGCCGATGGCCACACCGAAGTCGTCGTCAAGTTCGCCGCTGTACTCTTGCATATTGTCGCTCTGGTTCTTCATCGCTCCTCCCCCTTGTCGTCCGCTTGGCCTTCCTCGCGCTCTCTGGTTCCAACGGCGCAGGCATCGCGCTCCAGCACACGCTTCAATTCCTTGCGCGCGCGGTGCAAGCGACCCTCGACACTACGTTCGCTGACGCCGAGCAGGTCCGCTACCTGAGCGAGCCCTTTGCCTTCGACATAGAACATGAACAGCACCGTGCGCCAGGTCTCACGCAACCCGCCCATGGCCTCTCGCAGCCGCTCCTGCTGTTCGTCCTGTTCGACTTGCACACTCGAGTCCGGAGCCGTTTCCTCTGAGGCCAACTCGCGCGCGCTGCGCTCCCCCATGCGCCGTGGTCCGTGGCGCTTGTGTGCCTGGTGCAAGTTCGAGGCGATGCCTCGCAACCAGGCGCCCGCAACGCCGTCGTCATCCCAGTCCCCGTCGAAACGGGTCCGGGAGAGGTAAGCCTCGGCAAAGACATCCTGAGCGAGGTCTTGCGCATCCCGCGCGGAAGCTCCCCAGGAGGCCAAAAGCCCGATCAGGGGCCCGCGAAAGCGAGCGATGAGTGCGTCAATGTTCATGGTGCTACCCCCCATTGCAGCGGAGCCAGCCTACCCCATGCGGAATCCCGAGATCTGGCAAATTTTGAGCGCGGGGCTGCGCGACCCGCCAAGTCCCTAGGACTCCCCGAGCAACTCTTCGAGTAGGGCCTCGTAGCGCTCGCGCATGTGACCATGGGCCGCAGCGGTCGCCGGGCCGCTGAATCCCGTGTGCACGGCTCGTACCTTGTTGTTGCGGTCCAGGATGATCGCCGTGGGGTAGGCCCGCACGCGGTCCAGGGCTGGGAAGGCCTTCGAAGCAGTCTGCTTGTTGGACTCCCCCGCGATCAGGACCGGGTACTTGACCCCGTGGCGCTCTTGAAAGCGCTGCACCTGACGAGCGCTGCGCGCAAAGTCCGTGTCGAGCTCGAAGGCGATGCCAAGGATCGAGAGACCCCGAGGACCGTACTGCTTGGCCAATTCCCCCAGGAAGCGCGCCTCGTCATTGCAGTTCGGACACCAGGAGCCGAAGAGCGTGATGATGCGCGCCTTGCCCGCAAAGGCCTTGTCCGCCAGGGAACGGGGGGTTCCTTGAAGATCCGGGAAGACGAGACTCGAGAGCGCCACCTCCGAATTCCAGGCGGAGAGCCCGAAGGAATCGGAAAGCTTGGCCGTGGGATCTCGGCGCGCGGTCCAGCCGTCGTGCCAGGAGTCCCGCGACCAGAAGTCTCCTTTCAATTCTCCGCCGGCGTCGAGTTCGGCCTTGAAGAGGAAGGCATGGCCCCCGTCGAAGCAGGACAGCTGCAAGTGCTCGCCGTCGAAGGTGCCCGCCAAGTAGCGATAGTCGCCGAGAGTCGTCTCGAAAGTGCCCCGCGCGCTTCCGTCCTCGTCAGCGACGAAGTGCCCGAGCGCCAATTCCGTGTCCGACTCGAATTTCA
>JBLIMI010000045.1:0-12028 GCA_047638655.1 Minisyncoccia bacterium
ATCATTCACCCAATAGCCTGCCCGAGGTTGTTGGGTGCATTGCATTTGATCGGTTTGTGTGCAGTGCGCTCAATCGCCAGAAGGACGAAAGCGGGCCCCTGCCCAGGGGATTCGCCGAGGCCCTCGCCGAGGCCCTCGACGCGGGCGAGACCTTTGGTAAAGCCTGGAGTCGCTACTTCGAGATCGAGTCCCAGGCTGCTTCCTGGGGCAAGGCCGGCGGCGACATCGGGCGTAAGCGCTCTTACTTCTGGAGTGTCCTAGGTGACTGGACCCTGCGGCTCTCAATGGGACAGCCGCAGGATTAGGAAGGTGGAACTCCTGTTGCCGCCTGGCGCTTCCCCTCGGGATTGGTTTGGGGTAGCTTGGCCTTTGTCGGGCTGTGCTCGGCATAGGCCCCATGGGAATAGGAAAAAACACTGATAGGAAACAGCGAGCCCTCTCGCTGCTCCTCGTGTTGTTGGTGCTCGGGCTGCGTGTTCTTTTTGTGCCGATGCACATGGCGCACGAGGAGCACCTGGGGTTGGGTGCCCATGTGGTTCCCCATACGGCGCTGAATGAGGTTCACGCCGAAGATGATCTTGCGGATGGAATTGATCACGGGGAGCACTCTCCCCACGACCACCCGCCCCACGCGGTTGACGTCCACGCCACCAATCTCATGGCGCGCAAGGCACCCTCCACCCAGGGAGCGCCCCACTTGGTCGCCCTGGTTGAGATTTGGTGTCTGCCCAGCCCAAGCTTGCTCACAGGCCCTTTGGCGCTTGGAAGCCTTCCGCCGCCGAGCTTGAGGACGAGATGTGTGCTGCGCCTGCGGGGTCCCCCCGCCGTTTCCTGATTTGAGACCCAGAGCGCGCCTCCGCCCCTAACGGGCCTGAGCGTGGCGTGCTGCACGCAATGCGGATGGTGTCCCTTGCGTGCCTGAATGTTGACTCGTCAGTAGCCGCCCAACCTGGGCACAATCGCGGATTCCCCATGTTTCATTGCATCAAACGACGTGACGTAGTTGTCACGACTCCCGAATCTTTGCTCCCGGCCTTACTTCTGATCTCCGCCCTTTTCCTTGCCCCCGGTTGCACGCAGGAGCTTGGCCCGAGCGTCATGGCTTCTCCGCCCCAGGACGAAGAAGTGGAGCCCGAGCCCGTCGCCGTCACGGTCTTCACGGACAAGGTGGAGCTCTTCATGGAGTTTCCGCGCTTGATCCCAGGGTTGGAGGCGCGCTTCTTGGCACACGTCACCGTCCTTGCGGACGGAGCCCCCGTGCGCAGCGGAAAGCTGCGCCTGGAGTTGTCCAAAGGTGCCGACAGCCCGATCGTGTTCGAAGCAGAAGAGCCCACGCGCGACGGTCTCTTCATTCCTGTTGGCGCACTCCAAGCGCCCGGTGAATACCAAGCGCAAATCATCGTAACTAGCGATCAGATACAGGAGACGATCCCCCTCGCACCGATCCGAGTTCACGCTGACCTGGCTAGCGCCTTTGCAGCGGCGGAAGCCGACGCAGTCGAGGACCCTAGGGACGCAGTTCCATTCCTCCTGGAGCAACAGTGGAAGATCGCTCTGCGAATGGAACAAGTGCAGCTGCGTACCCTCACCAATCGCCTCCAGGTACCCGGCGAGATTCAAGCTCCGTCCTTTGGAATGGCCGTGGTAGCTGCCCCCCTTGATGGCCTATTGCGCGCACCAGAATCCGGTGCACTGCCCCAGGTTGGGGACCGGGTGGAAGCGGGTCAGCTCCTTGGCACAATCCAGCCGCCCTTGACCACGTCGGATGCGGCCCAACTCAGCGCAAACCGAGTCAGCCTCCAGTCGATCGAGACTGAGCTCTTGGTGCGTGAGCTTGAGCTTCGGGCCAGTGTTCTTGAGGTCGAGCAGGCCCTGGGGCAATCCGCGGCCCAGCTTGAATTCGCTCGCCAGAGGTTAGCCCGCGTCGAAGACCTTCGGACGAAGGACTTGGGAACGGTCGCCGAGCTAGAGGCCGCCCGACGGGACCTGCAGATTGCCCTGGGCGCAAATGAGGTCTCCCAGGGGTTGAAGGAGTCTTACGCGAGCTCCCTTGAACGGCTGGCCGCCCTGCGCGCGAATCGCGCGGACAACGACGCAGCAACCCCCAGTGACGGACTCCTGCTCCAGACTCTCATCGCTCCGATCTCCGGAGAGATCATCGCGTCGGAACATGTGGTGGGCGAACACATCGAAGGCCAATCAGCGGTCTTCCGCATCCTCGACCTAGGCCATGTCTGGATCGAGGCCCAGGTCTCCGAGTTCGACTTGGGTGCGCTCAGTACAGAACCAAACGCGTTCCTGCAGGTCAGCGCCTATCCCGATCGCTCCTTCGACGTTCTGGGGGACATGGGCGGTCGCCTGGTCAATACCGGACGAGTCGTTGACCCCGAAACTCGCACGGTGGGACTGCGCTATGAGGTGCCGAACCCCGAGGAGTTGTTCCTTGCGGGCATGTTCGCGGATGTCTTCCTGGAAACGGATCGTGTTCTTGACGCCGTTGCCGTGCCCGAGTCCGCAGTCGTGATGGACATGGGACAACCTGTGGTCTTCGCCCTCGTACACGGCGAGATGTTTCAGCGGCGCGTGGTCGAGCTAGGCGTCCGCGATGGGCGCTTCGTTGAGGTTATTGCCGGGCTCGCTGAAGGGGACCGCGTCGTCACCGATGGCGCCTATTTAGTCAAGCTTGCCTCCGCCTCACCGGCTGCCTTCGGCGAAGGCCACGCCCACTAATCCGGGGAGACTAAGATGATTAACAACCTTATTCAGTGGTCCCTGCGGAATCGACTGGCCGTCTTGCTGGTGTCTGGGATTCTGCTGGTAGCAGGAATCTACACGACGCTACGCATGCCGATCGACGTGTTCCCGGACCTGACGGCCCCAACGGTCACCGTCATCGTCGAGGGGCATGGAATGGCGCCCCAGGAGATGGAGACCCTGGTCACCTTCCCCATCGAAACCGCGGTCAACGGCGCCGCCAACGTACGCCGCGTGCGCTCCGCCACCTCCGTCGGCATCGCCGTTGTGTGGGTCGAATTCGAGTGGGGAACGGACATCTATCGTGCGCGCCAAACCGTGACGGAGCGGTTGGCCGGCGTTGCCGGTGCACTGCCCGAACAGGTCGAGCCACCCGTCTTGGCCCCGGTCTCTTCGATCATGGGAGAGATCCTGTTCATCTCCCTTACCTCCGAAAGCCACAGCCTTCTAGAGCTGCGTACCGTCGCGAAGTCACAGCTTAGGCGGCGCCTGCTGTCGGTCGCCGGGGTGTCCCAGGTCACGCCCATTGGCGGCGAAGAGAAGCAGTACCAGGTCGTGCTCTCCACCCAACGCCTAAGGGCCTTTAGGGTCAGCCTCCGGGAGGTGGAAGAAGCCCTGCGTCAGGCGAACGAGAACGTGTCCGCTGGATTCTTGATCCAGGGCGGATCAGAGTCCGTCCTGCGCGGAATCGGCCGCATCCAGAATCTTGATGATATCTCCAACACCCTTGTCGCTACCCGCGCTGGACGCGCTGTCACCGTTGGAGACGTCGGGGTTGTCCAAGTTGGCGCTGCCATCCGACGCGGGACAGGATCCGCTTCCAGGCGCGGTCCGGAGTGGGAAGCTATCACCCAGGATGGCGTTATCATCGCCATTCAAAAGCAACCCACGGCGAACACCCTGGAGTTGACCGGGGAGCTCGACCTCATCCTTGAGCAGATGCAGGCCACTCTTCCGGAGGGCATGCGCATCAATAAGGATCTCTTCCGCCAGGCCGATTTCATCGAGCACTCCATCCACAACACGACCGAGTCTCTGGTCGAGGGCGCCCTGATGGTGCTCCTGGTGGTGGTGCTCTTCCTGGCAAGCATGCGGGCCAGCGTCATCACTCTGATGGCGATCCCCGTATCCCTCGTCATCGCAATTCTTGGCCTGCGCTTCGCCGGCGCCAGCATTAACACCATGACCCTGGGCGGCATGGCGATCGCCATCGGCTCACTTGTGGACGACGCCATCATCGACGTGGAGAACGTCGTGCGCAGGTTGCGCGAAAACCATGCCTTGCCAGCGGGCGAACGTGGGAATCCGCTGCGGATCATCTTCGATGCAAGCGTTGAGGTGCGGACATCGATTGTGTTTGCCACTGTCATCATCCTGCTCGTCTTCGCGCCGCTGTTTTTCCTCTCAGGCGTTGAGGGACGTCTGCTGCGGCCCCTCGGCGTGGCGTTCTGTGTTTCGCTTGCAGCGTCTCTCGTGACAGCGCTCACGCTCACGCCTGCCCTGTGCTACTACCTCTTGCCCTCCAGTCGAACCATCACTCGGGGAAGCGAGCCCTGGGTGGTCAGCGTACTGAAGCGCGCCTACACGGCCCCGCTTTCCTGGGCCCTGGCACATCCATTTGTCGTCACGGCTCCGGCAGTTGTCATGCTCGCCATCGCCATCGCCGGAGTGGATCGCATGGGGAAGAACTTCCTGCCGGAGTTCAACGAAGGAGCGCTCGTCATCGGGGTCGTCACACTGCCGGGCACCTCCCTCGAGGAGAGTGACGGTCTAGCGCACATCGTAGAAACGACTCTCATGAAGCACCCCGAAACGAAGGCCATCGGTCGACGCACGGGACGGGCCGAAGAAGATGAACACGTTCAGGGTGTCGAAGCCACGGAGTTTGAAGTCTCCCTCGATATGGAAGCCCCCGAACGGCTCGGTTTGCCTACACGTTCTAAGGGAGAGCTCCTGGAGGCCATGCGGAACGACCTGGCGGGAATCCCCGGCGTGCAGGCCACTTTTGGACAGCCGATTAGCCACCGCATCGACCACATGCTCTCGGGCACGCGGGCGAACATCGCCGTGAAGATCTTCGGCGATGACCTGGGCACCCTGCGCAATCTCGCGGGTGAAGTCGAAGCACTCATGAGCGCGATCCCCGGAGTTGTCGACCTCTCTGTGGAACAACAGGTCGAGGTGCCTCAGGTGCGTGTGGAATTCAGGCGCGAGGCCCTGGCTCGGCACGGCCTTAGCATCGCCGAAGCCTCTACTGCCCTGGGCGCAGCATTCCGCGGGGTAGTCGTCAGCCAGATCCTCGAAGGACAGAACACCTACGACCTCAGCCTGCGCCTGACCGAGGATGAGAGAGCCTCCAGCGCCGCAGTTGGCGAGATCCTCGTGGACACCCCCGCGGGCTTCAAAGTCCCGATGCGTACCCTTGCGCACATCTATGAGGACCGCGGCCCGAACTTCATCTCACGCGAGAACGTCCAGCGCAAGACCGTTGTCATGTGCAACGTGGCCGGTCGCGACATGCAGGGTGTCGTCGAAGACACCCAGGCAGCGATCGCGGCAGAGATCGAATTCCCCAGTGGGTACTACGTCGAGTTCGGAGGACAGTTCGAGAGCGCGCAGGCAACCAATAGCCGACTCCTTTTGCTCGGCATGCTCGCCATCGTTGGAATCGGCTTTCTGCTACACGTCATGTTTGGCTCCATGCGCGATACGCTCCTGATCATGGCGAACCTCCCCTTCGCCCTTATCGGCGGCGTGGCAGGCGCCTACTTTGCCGGCGGCGTTCTGTCGATCGCCACCATCATCGGATTCATCTCTGTTTTCGGCATTGCGGCGCGCAACGGAATCATGCTGGTCTCCCACGTGCGCCACCTCCAGCGGTATGAAGGCGTGACGGATTTCTTTGAAGCCGTACGACGAGGCTCCATCGAACGCCTAGCGCCGATTCTGATGACAGCACTGGCTTCCGGTCTTGCGCTGATTCCCCTGGCGCTACGCGGCGATCAACCGGGCACGGAGATCTTGACCCCCATGGCCATCGTGATTCTCTTCGGGCTACTGTCGTCTACGGTACTCAACATGCTGGTGGTGCCAGCTCTCTTCGTCCGCTTCGGGCAACCAGTGGACGCGTTGGAAGGCGTCCGAACCAGCGGCGATCTCTCCGTCGCGGGGGCAACACTATGAAGGAATTCTGCAAAGGAAGATCAGGCCTGGCGCCCAATGGTAAAGCTCCCAAAGGAGCGCTAGTTCTGCCGGCTTTACTTCTCTTGGCGACGGCCTGTGTCCAGGTCGAGCCCAGCTCAGACTTCGCGAAGGCCCGCGGCTTAGTGCAGGCCAGCACCGGAGCGGAGCACGTCTTTGACCCAGAGTCGGCGGCCCTTTCCGACGGGGACATTGATGAGATCATCGCTGATGGGCTCTCCCTTGATGAAGCTCTGCACCTGGCCCTGGTCAACAACCGCGGGCTGCAAGCTGCCTTCCAAGAGATCGGGATCGCCCATGCAGATTGGGTGCAGTCGCGACTGCTCTCAAATCCATCTTTTGACGCTCTGCTGCGATTCCCATCCGAAGGTGGACGCGCTATGGCCGAGGGCAACATAGGGCTCGAGCTGCTGCAACTCTGGCGCATCCCCGTGCGCCGTGACGCCGCTCGCGGGGAGCTCGAGGCAAAGGTGCTTGAGATCGCACGGCGGGCGGGGGAACAATTCGCCGACGCCAAGGGCGCCTACTTCACCGCCGTTGCGTCGGCGGAGTTGCACGCGGTTGCCCTTGAGAACGTCGAGCTTGCAACGGCCTCCTTCGAAGCGATTCGTTCCCTGCACCGCTCCGGCGCAGCCGATGCCTTCGATGAGAACCTCGCCCGGGGCCCCCTGCTCACGGCGCAACTCGAACTTCAAACCACGCGCATCAAGGCTTCCAACGCAATGCGCGAATTGGGCAAGCAGTTGTCGCTGCTGGGAGCCATGGACCATGTGGTTCTGACAGACAGTCTGCCTCTGGGAGTTCAAATCTCTGGTGAGACGGAACCCCTTGTGGAGCTCGCCCTCGATTCTCGCTTGGATCTAAAGGCATTCGAAGCGGCCATCATGTCCCTGGACACGAAGGTTCGTCTGGAGGAGCGCCGGGCCTGGGGAGACTTGGCAGCCGGTCCGAGCGTGGAACGACCCGCTGGTCCTGAAGGCCGCTTGCTCGGTCCGTCACTGAGTTTGACCCTGCCGATCTTTGACCAGAACCAGGCGCAGGTTGCACGTGCCGGGTACGAGCTCGAACGCATGGTCAAGCTGCATGAATCCGCACGCATCGCCGTGGCCCAGGATGTTCGCTCCGCTGTCGACCGCTTAGCCAGCGCGTCAAAGGCCCTTGAGTTCTACGCCGATGAACTGCTGCCCCAAACGCAGAACTCCCTTGCCCTAGCCCGGGCCTCCTATGCCGCGGGGCGCTCAACCCTCGCCACATTGATGGAGGTTCAACGCCAACTGCTCGAAGCCCGACGTGCCCACGTCCTATTGCAGCTGGAAGCAGCAACCGCCCAATCGGAGCTTGGGCGGGTTCTCGGGATAGAACTCGAGGGATTGCTTCCGAATACCGCGACGGGAGTGATCCGCTAAAGGTCGGTCATCAATCGCCCGCGGCTTAGCGTTGCATTCGAAGGCCGCGGATTCAGCGCTGAGGCCCACTGCCTTCGCGTCCAATCCTTGATCCCCGGCCTCGTACCGGAAGTCCCGGTCGAACTAGAGGAGCGACTCCTCCGCAATCTGCGGAAGGACCCAGGAGAGCGTCATCTCGATGCGAGCTCGCTTCGAGACGACCTGAACACGTTGGGATCTCTGCACTGACCCTCGTCCTGCGTGATCGTCACTGCCTCGCTGGCGTATCGCACGTAGAGCACCTGATCACGGAAGCATTGGGAATGGTGACCCAAAGGGTCCCGAGTTGGAACCAGATCAAGGAGTGACTTCTGGGGGCTGGAAGCACTGCATTTTTTCGCCACCGAGCGGACTGGTGAGTTTCTTGGCCCTTCAGATGGCAGAGCCGGGAATCGCCAAATGGTCGATCGCGCAGCGCCGGATCGTGGCTTCGACGGTCAGGTTGAAGACGGCCGCCGGAAGGACCGTCCCTCAATGACGACCACGTGTGCGTAGTGCATGACGCCGTCCATCGTTGCGTTCGCGAGCAGCACGTCGATGAAGAGCGGCAGGCACTGCTTCTACTGGCGTTGCCAGAACAGATCATGCAGCGGTGACGACAATGGTTGAGTCAACGTGCCGCAGGCCAACATGGAGGCGACGTTCTCTAAGCACAGCGCCGACCTCACCGCTCCCGAGGGGCTTGTGCGGCTCTTCACTGAGGGCATATTCGCCGCGAGAGGGCTCCGGGGGCGATCAAGACCGCCGTTTGCTTTTTGGAGCACTCTCAGGCCGGTAAGGGTGACGAATCCACTTTCCCTGCCCCGACTCTTGGAGCTGAGATGGGAGAAGCATGCGTGACCTGCACCCAAGGCTGAGGCGCAGCGCTCCCAGAGACTCGTTGCCTTGAACGACTCGCTCGAAGAACATGTCCTTGGCAAGGACGACCCCTCAGGAGGGGTCAGTCACTACAATGCATGGTTCAGAAGGCTGGATTGACATTTTGTTGCATCCACCTTGGCACCACAGGCGAATCAACGAATTGAGCCCTTGCATCAACCATGAATCGTGCTTGCTCTCACCTCCAAAGCTTAGGTGGTGACCCTCGTTCCAATATGGATCAACCAGAGGGCTCTTGCTGGTTCCGGTCTCGTTCTAATTCCATGCGCATGCCAGCGCTGTCCGGGCTGTCCTGGCTGTGATGCCAATCCCCTCCCCTTACTCCAACCGACTCCTGCCCCCATGGTCTACAGCATTCTTCAGGTCGTCGTCGCCCTAGTACTACTCAACGTCTGGCTAGTCCGCTCGCAAAGGCAGACTCCCTATCGCGGCGGCAGCTCAACCACACTGCGTCAGGAGTTTAGCGCCTATGGACTCCCGCGCTGGTCCTTCTACCTCATTGGCATGCTCAAGGTTGGCTCCGCTGTCATGCTCCTCGCGGGGTTCTGGTTCCCAGCCATTGTACAGCCCGCACTCATCACAATTTCAGGGTTGATGCTCGGGGCCCTTGCCATGCATCTAAGGGTCAGAGATCCCCTGCTTCGATCGGCCCCCGCCTTCGCCATGCTCGCAATGTGTACCGTCTTAATCTCACGCAACTTAGCCCGATGAACCAGTGACTGAACTGATTTCTGAAGCGGCACGCATCCTATCGATAGCGGTCTTCCTGGTTTACGGCTGGATTTGTCTGGCCTCAGATCGCATGGCCCCAGAATTTGAGCGCTATGGACTCCCGAAGTTACGCAGGTTGACGGGAGTTCTCGAGTTGGCTGGCGCCATTGGGCTTCTGGCTGGCTACGTTATTCAACCGCTCGTAGCCATAGCTGCGGGTTGCCTTTGCTTGCTGATGTTGCTGGCCGTCGGTGCCAGGCTCAGGATCCGCGATTCATTCTCCCAGACTCTCCCAGCCTTGGTTCTGTGCGTGTTGAACGGGTACATCCTCTTTTACGAAGGCTATTGGGCAGCTGCATGATCCGGCCGACTGGACCAGGGTCGAGCCAAGCGAAGGCGAGCTCACACGATCGCGGAGCGACTGAGATTTCTACGCCCAATGCGACAGTCAAGGCGCGCTGCGGTCAGGCTCTTGTGTGCTGGAATTCGCCTGCCACGACGGCATAGCAGATGTGAGACGACGCGCTGCCCCAATGGATCGAGCCCCTGGGTGCCACCGTCGAGGAGATCCTCTCCAGCCACGCCCCTATTTCCTGACGACCATTCCCTGCTGACGCTGCCCAAGCCACTCGAAAATGCGCGGGAGGCGCAACGTTTGCGCATTGGAGACTTATTGCGGAAGCACGAATCAGCGCCCCTAGACAACACCTCCTAGCTCCCAGAAGGGCGGTTCACCGTGCCCCAAGTTCGGCTCATCGAAGCAGAAGAAACAAGTGGTTCCCCACAGCCTCCCGAGTTGGACCAGGTCAAGGAGTGGCTGGTCGGGCGCGGCAAGCCTCCCGAGACGTGATACTGATTCAGGATCTGACGGGTGCCCAACAATCTGGGGATGACCGAACAGTCGCCAGCCTATGAACTCGATGGCCGTGAACTCATTGCCGAGGCCCCCGGATTACGCGTCCAGGTGCTTACGCTCGGACACGAACAGTGTGTGCCTTGGCACCACCACACCCAAATCAGCGATTCGTTCTTCTGCCTCGAGGGTCACGTGGTCCTGGATACTCGGCAGCCATCGAGCGTACTCCACCTTCGCGCCGGACAACGTGCCACCGTTCCTCCCATGCAGCCCCGCCGTGTGACCGCCGCCTAAGGCGCCCGCTGCCGCTTCGTCATCGTGCAAGGCGTTGGTACCTACGACTATCTTCCCGGGCGTGATATGGAGTGGTGTGCGATGGGGTGAGAAGGCTGGAGGAAGCGGAGCGGGCGGACTTACGCCTGCTGCGGCACTTCTGAATGGAGTTCTACCGGGTGGTGTGCGACTCCGTATAGCGCCGCATTCAGGTCACGCGCCGTCGCTCGGCTCCTGCGACCTGTTTCTCTGGGAACCAGCTGCGCGTCCTCAAGCAGAACTTGACCAACATCAGCATCAGGGGGACTTCGATCAACACGCCAACGACCGTGGCTAGGGCCGCGCCAGAGGACAGGCCGAAGAGCATAGCTGCGGTGGCGATCGCTACTTCGAAGTGGTTGCTCGCACCGATTAAGGCGCTCGGGGCGGCGTCAGCGTATCCAAGCCCGAATAGGCGAGCCAACCCGTAAGCGATACCGAAGATGAGCAGGGTTTGGACAATCAGAGGCACCGCTATCCAAAGGATGGTCAGCGGGTTGTTGAGGATCACCTCTCCTTTGAAGGAGAACAGCAGGATCAAGGTAAGCAGCAGCGCACCCACCGTGAGCGGCATGAGCAGGTGCAGGAATCGCTCTTCGAACCACTGCTGCCCCTTCGCTGCGATGATCCACTTTCGCGTTACGAACCCCGCTACCAAGGGCAACGCTACGTACACGCCGATCGACAAGAGGAGGGCCTGCCACGGGACAGGAAGTCGCCCCACACCCAGGAGGAAGCCTCCCAACACCCCGTAGAGAACGAGCATTGCGAGGGAGTTGATGGCGACCATGACAAGGGTGTGCGCGGCGTTTCCCCGCGCCAGGTGGCCCCAGACCAGCACCATCGCTGTGCAGGGCGCTACCCCCAACAGGATGCAGCCGGCGAGGTAGCTCCTCCAGAGCGGGATCTCCAGGAGCTTCACACCCTCCTGCATGACGACCGTGCCAGCGCCATACTGCGCCCCTTCTGCCAGGTCGAGGCCAAACGGGATCTTCACCAGGTCCGTCGCCTCGGGTCCTATGAACTGCAGGAAGAAAGTGCCCAAGAAGACGCTGGAGATACCCAACATCGTGAAGGGCTTCACGCACCAGTTCACGAACAGCGTCAGCAGAACCGGCCGGCTACTCTTCCCGGCAGCGACAACCTCCGCGAAGTCAATTTTCACCATGATCGGGTACATCATGAAGAAGAGACAGAAAGCGATCGGGATCGAGACAACCGGCGCCCCGTCGACATCGAGAGTGATGCCATCCAATGTGCGCGCAAACCCAGGGGCCACCCGGCCCAGTAGGATTCCCGCGCCCATGCACAGGAGCACCCACAGCGACAGAAAGCGCTCGAACCCCTGCATCTTGCGACTTGATGTGTCCACAACCATAAATCCCTAGGTCTTCCGAGTGTGTCTCTTGCAGGCGCCTTCTCGTCACGCAGGCGCCGGTCGTCTATCCAGACGGCGACCTGCCGGTGGCGGTAGTGACTGTCCGAACTTACACGCTGGCCGCCTCCACGATCAATCAGCATTTCGCCCGCCGCGAGAGAGGGCATTCTGTGCAAGAGTCCCATGACCTTCCTCTGGGCATCGCCGAGAGAACGCGAGACCTCGGGGTGCGCGATGCCGGTAGCTTCTGGAACGAGATCCTCGACGATTAAGAGCGACTGACGTTCGGCAGGCACGAGCCAGGGTTCAACGACGAGCCCTGCGTGACCTTCGGGACCGAGTTCACTATGCTACAGGGGCTCCTAGCCGCTTCGATAGCCGAGAATCGACCCTTCGCAGGTGTACGTCGCCTTCGCTCGGGAGCGGATCGCGGTGCCCGAAGCCACCACACCCCCCACGCCATCCCGTGAAGTTCCAGGACTACTACGAGGT
>JBLIMI010000046.1:0-12023 GCA_047638655.1 Minisyncoccia bacterium
TAGGCCTCCAGACTGGCCATGGCGCGCTCGTGGGCTCCTTCCAAGCCGCGAATCGAGTCGTGAATCGCGGGCGGGCCGTCGATCGATACGGCCAGCGACAGGAACGTCTCGGGACATTTCGCGAGGATCTGTTCCACCATCCCGAACTGGGTCTCTTCCACCAAACCGTTGGTGGGGATTGCCAAGTGGCGCAGGCCGTGGCGACCGAAGGCGGCTGCCAGGTCCGGCAAGTCCTTGCGCAGGAAGGGCTCTCCGCCACCAAAGCTGACCCACAACAAGGGCCCCATGCGTGCCGCGGAGTCCGCCAGCTGCTGCACCTGCTCGAGGCTCGGGCCCTGCTTGGCCTGGGCGACTTCCGCGAAGTGAAAGCAATGCCGACAGCGCAGGTTGCAGACCCCCGTCACAAAGAGAGTCAGGTGCAGGGGAGGTCCCGATTTGACGAATCCGCGACGCAGGAAAGATAGGTAAGGCAAAGTGTTCACTACCACAGGATACGACACCTGGGAATTGAAGCCAGGACCACTCCGGCGCGAGTTGCGTCGAAATGGCCCTGGCTCATGGAAGCGTTAGCCACCTGTCCGACAGGCTGCTGGGCTTCTCGGGACGAAACGCGCCTAGTAGGTCACGGTCCAACCGTTGGTAAAGTTGAAACCAGCGCCAGAGCAGGTGCTCGAGGGGTCGCGGTACCAGAACTGGAAGTTGGTGGGCGAGCCTATGTTGGCCACGCTACCGAAGGGGCTCCCGTTGAAGTCCAGGAAAGTCGTCGCGCCAGCGACGGTCACCTGAACGTGGGAACGCTGACTGCCACCCGTGGTGCACAGGATGCCGTCACCGGCAGGGATCGCCGACTGGTTGTTGCCGCGCAGGATCAGGCCGGGCTTGTTGCCAGGGACGCCGACGATGCTCAACTGGAAGGTATCGCTACCGATTTGAGCGTTGCCCGCGCCGGTCAAGGTCGCGCCACCACCCGAGGTGTTCGCGCAGCCTTCGCCAGCACCACCATTGCTGCAGGGGCAAGCGGCACCGGTGCCGTCACCGAAGCAGTAGCCGTTGCCGATGTTGCCGCCGCCGCCATTCGAGTTGTAGCTCGTCGTGGCCGAAACACCGACGTTGCCGTACTCGTCCTCAGAGGTGAAGAAGTAACGGATGTTACCAATCACGTTGCCGGGGATCTCGGCGCGGAAGACCTGACCGCCAGAGCTGAGGGCCGGAACCGTCCCGCCCGGAGCGCCGTTCACCGTGTAGGTGAGGGTCGTCGGGTTGTACCACGTGATGTAGTAGGGAGCGTTGTCGTAGACGTGAGCACGGACCACAGTCGGAGCTACGCCTGCTGCACGGTCGGGAGCTTGCTCCAGGTTCGGCAGGTAAGGTGCGTGAGTGTCCGGAATTTGGGTCGTGTTCTTGAAGTAGTTGTTCTTCGCGCCAAAGTCATTGGCCACAAAGATGTCGTAGTCGCCGTCGCCGTCCACGTCGCAGCAGTCTGCGTCGAGAGCGGTCTGAGACGATGACGGGAAGCCGACCTGGGTGTAACTGAAGCTCGCGCCCCCGTTGTTGTTGTTGCGGTAGAGCTTGTCCTGACCTGAGAAGTTGGCCACGAACAAGTCGAGGTCTCCATCGTTGTCATAGTCGAGGAAGTCGCCCTCGTTGTCGTCAGAGCTGGAACCCGGGAGGGTGCTCAGGCTGCCGAAGATTCCATTGCCATTGTTGGCCATGGTGACGTCATTGAAGCCGAAACCGGCCTGCCAGTTGAGGCCGTAGATGTCGAGGTCGCCGTCGCCGTCGAGATCGCCCATCTCCTGCTCGTAGTGGCCGTTGCCCGAGGTGTATCCAGCGGGGAAGACCGCGCCAGTCACGTCGCGGAATCCGAGGGTGCCGCCGTTTTCCTCGAGGCGGTTCTCAAACATGCGGGGAGCTTCTTGGCGCGCGCCGTGCAGCACATCCAAGTCGAAGTCGCCGTCGATGTCGCCGATATCGATGTCCAGGGCACTGGAAGCGATGTCGCAGTTGGTGCCGTTGGAGTTGACCGTGTTGCTCTGCTGGGTGCCTTCGCACCAGATGCCCGGGTTGCCGCTGTTGATGGTCTGACCCGCAAGCTTGAAGCCCGAGGGATTGAACTCACGGAAGAAGCCAGCACCGTCGTTCAAGAAAATGCGCGAGGGAACTTGTCCACCGAACACTCCTCCATAGGAGCTGTGGAAGAGGTCCATGTCGCCATCGTTGTCGAGGTCTCCAAAGTCGCAGTCGCAGGAGAAGTCGATGAACGTGCCGTCGCCCAGCAACTGGGAACCGGCGATCGAGGAATTGGCGTCAGCCAACCCAACCCAGCGCGAAGCCGTCTCGTCCACGTAGAAACCACCGCCTGTGTTGCGCCACCAGCGGTTGCCCTGAGCGACCAAAGCTGCCGTGTCCGAAATGTAGATATCGAGGTCCGCGTCGTTGTCAAAGTCAACGAACTCGATGTCACGACTCTGGTCGTTGACAGCGGGGAAGCGGGCGCCCGTCTCATCCACGAAGGTTCCAAGGTTGGCACCGGGGCCAAGGTTGATCCAAATGCGGTTCTGGTCCTGCTGTGAGTCACCGCCATCAGCGAAGACCGCATCCCAGTCGCCGTCGAGATCCACGTCTCCGAAGTCGACGTTTTCGGTGTTCGAGGCATTGCCTCCACCGCTCGGGATGTCTGCGTTGCTCTTGATGAACTGGGCCTGGGCACTGCCACCCAAGGTGACGAGGCTGAGGGCGCTCGCAATCCAGGTCAAGGATGAGAAATTGGCTGCCATGATTAGGGTCTCATTGAAGGGAGAGTGGAGGAAAGACCCCCCATTGGTCCGTCTACTGGCGGCGTAAAGGGCCAGATCTGGGGGTGGGGCGATCCGCAAAGAATACCCCAAGAGCCCCACTTTGGGGGGCCCGGATCTCGGGTCAACGGGGAATTCGCCTCGCTCTGCGCGAGTCAGCCATCTCGAGCGCCACTTTCTTACGCTTGGGCCACCGAACGACCCAAGCTAGCCCCCGCCGAATCCCAGCCACTCGGGGGCCTCAGAGGCACTGGAGAGCCGTTTCTCTAGCTCTTGCCAGCCCAGCGCTCGATCAAGTAGCCGCTCAAGAACAGCCCACCGCCAATCGCCAGGGCCTGAAACTCGATGCCCATGGATTTGAGACTCTCTTCCTTGAGGCCGAGGTCAATGCTGACCATCACCCCACCCAGCACCACCACGAGACCCAACCCTTCCAGGATCTTGCCCAACTTCCAGAGTGTCTTTTGATTCATGGGGCTTCCTCGCCACGGGACGTGAGAACGGAATTCGCGGCCGACGCCAAGCGCTCGGGAGTGATGCTGCTGTTGTCCGCATCGGCTCGGTAGGAACAGTAGTCAGCGCCCAGACTCTGGACCTTTTCGCCCAGACCGTAAAGCTCAATCTCCGCCGCCGATGTCGGCGCAAAGAAAGCGACGATTGGAATCTTGCGAGCAACCGCCATGTGCAAGGCGAGGCTATCGCTGGTCACGAGCAAGTCGAGACTGTCGATGATTGCAGCGAAAGCGAGCAGTGAATTGTCCGTGCCCGCATCCACAACGGTCAAGCCCGCAGCGTGGCCTTCGAGTCCTGCGAGAATCTCGGCATTGCGTTGCGCTTCATCCCGTCCACCCAAGACCACGAACCCCAACTCCCCAAGGGCGTCTGCTTGCAACAAGCCAGCGAGCTCAATCACTCGTTCCACGGGCAACTGCTTGGAAGTCCAACGGCCGCCCGCCCCGGTGTTCAATCCGATCCAGGTACGCGGCTGCCCGGCGACCGCACCAAGACTTGCACGCGCCGCCTTTCGTTGATCTGCATCGATCTCTAGCTCGGGCCGTCCCATGTCGACCCCGAGCATCTGTGCGTAGATCTCCGGGTGCGAGCGGCGGTTCGCAAGCTTCATTCGATCCGCGGCTTGCTTGCCGTGTTTGGAGAGCAGCCCCATGTCAAACCAGGGAGCCACATCCGAACTGTACGTGCGTTCGCCATCCTCACCGACGATGGCCCCCGACAGTCGATTCACCCCCAGGAGCGATGCCAGGCGGCACAGCGGCCACTCGTCATCGAGCGAGATCACCCAATCCCAGCACTGCTGCGCCAATTCTTGGCCGAGGGCCTGCACCGCGGGCTCGTCCTTCGGATCGATGCGATGCACGCGCGCTACGCGTGGATTTCCTGCCACGAGAGACGCTGCCGCCGGGGCAGTCACCCACTCGATGTGGGCTGCCGCTTCACGTTCTTGAAGCCCCGCCAGGATAGATGTGGTACGCAGGACATCTCCCAGGGCACCCGTCTTGATGATCAGAATGTGTGTCACGATTTTCGGCCTCCGGTCAAGACCGGGTGGCACAGCCTACCCACCGCTGATGGCGACGACGAGAGTCAGTTGGTCTCCGTCGTGAACGAGTTCGCTCAACTCCAGCCGAGTCGCGCTGCGGTAGACGCTCGTGGCACTGCGGCCATCCCGCCACAGCCACGGCGCCAACTCCGGTTCGCGGGTCGCGAGACTCTCCATCAACTCCGCGAGCGTGCAGGGAAGCACCCGCTCCACAGTCGCGCCCGGCGCCAGACGAATGGCCAACGGACCGCCTCCACTGACGTGTATCAGGCCTTTGCGCCTGGGAGCAGCACTCTCGTCGGGAGCCCGCTCTTGCAGCGCGGGCAGGGCCGCCAAGCGCTTTCGTCCCAAGCTCAGCAGGTCCAGCGTGCCTACACTCTCGCGAGCCCAGTCCTGCACCCGACCCTCATCGTTCAAACCACGCAACTGGGCGTACTCGTCCCACATGCCACTGCGTTCGAGGGTCTGGCGATACCAGGCAGGTCGGTCCTGTCCGGGGGCCACTCCGAGTCGCTGGGCCAATTCGCGTTGCAGCAAGACCAGGCTGGCACCCGCGGCCTGGAGGGCTTCCCCGGTGGCCTCGAGACCGGGCAAGTCGAGCCAGCGAGCGAGGTCATCCAGGTCTCCAAAAGCATCGCCCAAGAGTCCGGCAGCGGAGAAGGCGCAAAACCCACTGGCATCCACCACATTGGCGAGGTTTTCGTGCCACCACACGAGCCGACCCTTGCCCGTGGCTGCTTTTGGATCAAAGGTCCCAGGCGGAAGTTCGAGGGGTGCCACAAGGCGTCCCAGTCGATCCACTTCTCCGCCGTTTTCCGACAAGAAGGGGAACGTGCGCATGGGATCGCTGCCACGCGTGCTCACGCATTGCCCGAGCATGGCCGCCAAATCGGACACGGGACGAATCGCGTTACCGCGCACGGACGGCAAGGGTTCCGCTGGCTCGACAGAGCACGCCAGAGCAACGGCCCCAACGAACAGTTCTCCATCCAGCACCCCTTGCACCTCCGCGGACAGGCGTTCTAACGAACCGGCCAAGCCCTGTTCGCCGCGGCGCTTGCGCAGGGAATCCAGCACGCCCAGCGCGGCGCCACACTCCCCTGCGTCAACACCGACGGCATTGCACGTGGCAAGCAAGTGCAACGAATCGTCCGCAGTGGCCAAACCAAGTGCCTCGCCCAAAGGATGGGTGGCGCTGAAGCGACCGGCGAGCTTGCGTTCGCCGGCCATCAGCACGTGGCGACAAGCTGTCGGACAACCGGGGCAGGCTTGTCGGCTGACGAGCTTGTCTGCGAATCCACCTCCCGGATTCAGCAGATCGCCGCGTGCGGCGAAGGCATCTTGTAACTCGAAGGTCCCGCCCTGCCCGCGTGCTTGCAAGTGGGGAGACTGGGCCAGCCCAGCGCTCCATTCGGTCTCCCGTTCGCCGTCCTCCCGCGTGTCGCCCTCGATCAAGATGGCCAGCAACCCCGACTCTCCAATGCGGGCGCCCAATCCACCGCGTCCGCCAAAACTCGGCGGGTCCGCGAGATTGGCGAAGGACGCAAACGGCACCCGCGCGCTTCCCGCGGCACCAATGCAAAGTCCCGCCGCCAACGGGAACTGCTCGCGCAGGAATGCACAACGATCCGGCAAGTCCAGAGCGTCGAGCTGCGGGTAGTCTTCCAGGCGCAGCAGGCCTTCCCGATCGATCACCAAACACGCAGAGCCTCGACCCTCGCACCGGCCGCTGAGTCGCAAAGCGTCGGCCAGTGGAGCCAAGGCTGCGGCGAGGCCTCCCCCCACCTGACTCTCCACATAACCACCTCCGAGTGGCGAGATCCCCGCCACGGAAATACGGGCTGCCGTGGGCAACTTGCGTCGCACGGCACTCCCCACCGAAAGTACGAGGCTAGGCAAGGGTTGCGCTCGGCGCGCCGGAGCCACAAACAGCGCCAGGGAAAGCGCCGAGCCACCGATTCGGCCGATCCCGTCCAGAACCGGATCCTCCTCCTGCCAGGACCCCAGCGAACTAGAAATTTCGGCCCCGGCACCCCCTAAATGGACATGCAGCACCCGCGGCCGAAACCCTGCCTGCATTTCTTCCAAGAACATTCCCATGTGACTGCGGCTCTCCCTGTCTCATAGGTAAAGTGCCGCGCCCCCCTAGTATGGGACACCAATCGGGTGGCGTCTCGCGCCGTCCCCCCCAATTCACCTTGAGAAATCACATCTCCCTCGGCCATGTCTTCGGCATCCGCATCTGGCTCAGCCGCATGGTGCTCTGGTTCATTGGCGCCATAGCGCTCTTCGAGTCCCTGGAGGACCCCAGGTCCTTCGTGCCCACCGTTCTGCTGATCAGCGCGGTGTTGGGCATCGTTTTGCTCCATGAACTCGGCCATTGCGTGGTCGCCAAACACTACGGTGTGACCGTTTCCCACATCACTCTGTGGCCCCTGGGGGGTGTGGCTTGGATGGAGGACATCCCCGAGGATCCGAAAATCGAAGGCCTGATCGCCCTGGCGGGTCCGGCGGTGAACTTCGCCCTGGCCCTGCTCGCCCTGCCGGCGGTTTTCCTGCTCCCCGGTGACCCCGGCAGCATGGAAATGTCTCCGGCGGGAATGGCTGCGACCTTCATCGGCATCAATCTGACTCTGGGCATTTTCAATCTCGTGCCCGCCTTTCCCATGGACGGAGGCCGCGTGCTGCGAGCCGTCATGGGCACGCGCATGGATTGGCTGACCGCCACGGAGAAAGCCGTCCGCATTGGCAAGACCCTGGCCATTATCGGCGGGCTGGCAGGAATCTTCACTGGGCACTTCATGCTCACGTTTGTGGCGGGATACATCTGGTTGATGGGAACCCGCGAACTGTTCGCCATGCGTGCACGCAAGCTCGGCGGGAGCTTTCCGTTTGGAGCCTTTGCGAAAGCCGCACAAGGCGCCCAGGGATCGCAAAGCCCCTTCGGATTTCCGTCCCAGGAAAGCACATCTCCCGAGGAGGATCAGGGCCCCGACGCGATGGGTGCCGACGCTTCCAGAGTTCAACGCTCGTCAAGCTCCGCCAGTGACGGCTTCAGCGACGACCAAATCGAGCAATTGGAAAACTTCCGCGGGCCGCTCAAGCGCGACTGGAAAGACTCCGAATAAAGAGCGCCGGTTGGCCAGTAGCGTCAGCGGTTGGCTTCGTCGCCCTTTAGGATCTGAGTCAATGGAACGCGCTGGAACGTCAACTGGGCGCGACTGCCTTCGTAGAGGATGCCAACGGTCTCGGCATCGATCATGGAGAGGCACGAGTAGCCCGCCGATTTGCCCTCGTCCAACAGCAAGGTTGCGGCCGCGGGCCAACTCTCTCCGAGGTCTCGAGAGGCCTTGATCGACATGTGACGTCGAGGCGCACGCTGAACATCCGGATTCGAGAACAGGAGCAAGCGGTCAGCCGGCCCCCCGAGGTCTCGTCCCACGTGGATCAAGCTGCCCATGCAGACGGGTTCCCGCAACGCCAAACGCGAACTGGCATGCTCTGCCCACGTGGCTCCCATGTCTCCCGAAGTGAACACCGATCGCGATCCCCCGCGGTTGTTGCGTTGGTTCGACATCAACAAGCCGGGGGAGAGTTCGACCACTGCGGACTCCGTGGTGTCCGACAAAATGCCAGTGCCCACCTTCCAAGTCTCGCCGTGATCTGCGCTCCAGAGAATCGAAGAATACGGCAACCGGCCCTCTTCCGGAGAGAGCAAGAACTGCGCGGGAAAAACGAGCGTCCCATTCTCCATGCAGATGCCGCGGCCGGGACCCTGCAGCAAGAACGACCACTCCGGGTCCTTCACCATACGCGTCAAATTGCGGGGCTTGGACCAGGTGAGCCCTTCGTCATCGCTGTGCACCAGCATCAACTGCCCGGTCTGGGCTGGGGCGAGTCCAGGCAAGGAGCCACGCCAGCTACGCTGACCGTGACTCCAGGTGGCGATCACAAAGATCCGTCCTGTGTTGCGATCGACGAGCAGCGCCGGATCGCCCACGCCGTCGTGGCTCCACTCGGGATCATTCCCCATGTCCATCATGACTCGCATGGGCTCCCAATGCCGACCGCCATCGGTGCTGCGGGATAGACCCACATCGATGTCGCCGGGCAAGTCTCCCCATCCTTTCCAACGCACGTCGTAGACACCGATCAAAGTGCCCTTGGGTGTCGTCACCAATCCCGGGATGCGAAAGACCGGAACTCCGTCGTCGCCTCCCTTGCGCAGGGCCACGCCCATGCGCTGACGGAAGCTCGCCACGGCTGTCGACTCTGCGAATTCGATCGACTCCATCTGCCCTTCGATCCGCAAGCCCAGCAGATGGGCATCCACCCATCCGTCGATGTTGGCCTGCGGCTTCAGCTCAACGCACACCCAGAAGTCATTGACTCCCGCGCTCAGGACCAACCCGCCGTCAAGGGCAACCGCATCCGTTGCGGATTTCCAATGGTCGGGAGTGCTAGCGAAGACTTGCCCGCCTCCTTGCGGCTCCGGAATGCCTTGCGCAGCGTTGCTACGAACCACGAACGCCCGCGCTAGGGCGCCGGGCTCGCTGGTGCCCTTGAGATCGAACGTCAGCTGCGCCAATTCGAGGGGCTGCAGGGAGCCCTCGGTTTGAATGCGAACCCGCAAGAGCGGGTTCACAGGATTGCCGACCAGCACCGGCAAGCAGGGTTGTGAGATCGTGACCGCGACCATTTTCATGGGCTGGGCGGGGACCAGGGCGACGTCATCGATCAGCACACCCGTTCCTATGGGCGACTGGCAAGCGAAGCGCAACGCGCTGTCCCCCTTTTGCATGCTCAGCTCCACTTGCGTTCGAAAACCGCCCACTTCGATGCGCTGCGAGCCATCGTAGACCTCGCGCCAGGTGCTTCCGTCGAAGGCTTGCACGCTGAATTGAAAAGGATCCCGCTTCGTCCAGCGCTCCGCCCAAAAGGTGAAGAGAGTCGGAACTTCCAGCCCTGCGGCGAAATTCAATTCCAGCGCGCTCGCATGCTCGCCCACGCCGCCTTCCAAATGCAGGCATTGCGTCCCCTGGCGGGCGTGAGCTGCATCGATTTCGACCACTCCGGCACGGACGGACCAGCGCCCGAGCTCGGTCGCGATGGACTCGAAGGGTCCCGCGCTCACTCCCTCAAAGCCCAGTTCGCCAGCCAGCAACGGACGCTCCAAACACGCCAGAGCGAAGAATAGACCCGCCAGGTACCGAAGGAGAATTCCACGCCGTAAGTAGTCAGCCATCGCCAAGTTCCCGCCTACGCGTTGCGCGACTCGCGGGCGAAGAGATAGAGCTCCTTCAAGCTCGCTTCGTTGCTCTTCACTGGTTCGAAACCAAGCGTGCCCGAGTAGTGCTTGATCAATTTCCGATAGAGCTGCTTGCGCAGGGTCACAGGAATGTCTCGGCGACAGATCGCGTCCCGCAGCAGCCGCACATCGATTCGATCGAGCTTGGCCCCCATGCCCACGCTCAAGTCGAGTTGTTTGCCTTCACGCTCGCTCCAGGTTTCCGAGGGCCAGGGTTCCTCGTAACTGGCTGCGGTCTGTTCGCTCAACACCAACGTGCCTGCCGCCATGTCCCCCAGGCGAAGACATCGGTGCGTTGTGGCGATCAAAATCAGTCCGATGGGTACGGGCACCCACAAGATCACGTCCACGGGCCAGAGCAGTCCCCGCAAGAGATGTTGTACCGGGGTCGCCGGTGCTCCATCGCGGGATGTGGTGCGAATTCCGACGGCGCGCTTGCCCGGCGTTTGGCCACTCCAGCGAATCTGGAACAGGATGAAGTACAGCGGGGTGACCAGCAGCAAGCCACCCAGAGAAAGCCCCAGGGCAAAGTTGGACAGACCCGTCAGGAACTCGACGCCCGCCTCAGCGAGCATGTATTTGCCCAATGCAATCACGAGCAAAAGGCAAATGTAGGCCGCGAAGAGCAGCACCAAATCGAGCAGAACCGCAGCGAAGCGCGAGCCGACTCCTGCCAGTTCCGTGGGGATGCGAATCCCCTCCGCGGTATTGATGTGGATGATCGGCACCCAGGCATGATGCCGATTGGGACCGTCCCTGGCGAGCAGTTGTGGACTTCTTCCGGCAGCCCCATGATTCATGGGAGACTGAGGCCAGCATCTGGCAGAATTTGAGGCGTGAGCACATCGCAAAATGACAAGCAGCAACTCCAGCGCCTGCACGCGCTGTTGACCCGTGCCCGCGGCCCCAAGCTGCGCAAGTTGGATGAGCAGGACCTGCGCGCCTTGCCCCGCTTGTACCGCTTTGCCTCATCGCTCTACGCACGCCTGGAGACCCAAGGCAACGATCTCGCCACCCTCGACCAGACCCGTGACCTGCTGCGCCGCGCCCATGCCACTCTGTACCGAGGAGCCGGCGAAGAGCACCTTCCTTGGTTTCGCAGGCTGCACAGGATCTTGATGGTGGAATCGCCCCGCGCCCTGCGCGCGGAATGGAAACTCTTCGCCTGGGTGCTCGCCGCCTTCTACGGCCTCGTGGTCGCCTCCTACGCTGCCGTCTCGCAGAACCTGGAGTTGGCTTTTACCCTGATGGCCCCCGAGCAAATCGCAGCGGAGATCTCGCAACTGCAGGCCACTGCAAACGGCGAACCCTTTCGCGGCAACTTCACCTTCGGTGTTGGTGAGTCGCCCAAAGTAGCTGGCATGATCATGGCCCACAACATGGGGGTCTCCGTGCTGTTCTTCGCCTCGGGTCTGGTGGCGCCCTTCTTTGCTTACCTGCTCGCCAGCAACGCCGTGATGGTGGGCACCTACACTGCGGTCGCCTCGCACTGGGACCAGGGTCTGGCGATTTCTTCACGACTGTGGTGCCACGGCATGCTCGAACTGCAGGCGATCATCATCGCCGGCATGGCGGGTCTCATTCTGATTCGCGCCTGGGTGGCCCCGGGCCCTTGGAGCCGACAAGAAGCCATGCGCAGGGAGTCACGCCCGGCGCTGTACGTCTTGGCACCGGTATTCCCCATGCTGTTCATCGCTGGCTTGATTGAGGGCTTCGTTACCCCCCACGCACCGACTTCCATTCGCATAGCGACGGCAGTGGTGACTGGCCTGGCCTTCTTCGCCTGGTTGTTCTTCGCAGGCAAGCAAGCTGCACAGACCGTCGCCGTCGCCGACTCAGGGAACGAAAGTTAAGGAGAGGGCATCGGACAGATTGAACTGTCCCGCTCCACTGGCGCTGTCGCGGAACCAAGCCTGGAACTTCCAGGTTTCGCCCGCCCGAATCAGGCCTGACGCATTGGGAGGGTTTTGCAAGTCGGGCTGGTTTTGCATCACGCCCATGGAGCCCGAGTTGACCACGGGCAAGCGAAAGAGCCCCACCCCTCCGGCGGCGATGCACAGCACTCCGGCTCCCAGAGGCGTCGATTGGGTCAGAGGACCGTAGAAGAAGAGTCCATTGACGCTGGCAGGCACTGACGTCGCTCGCAGCACCAGGTCGTTGTTGGTGACGGAGACGCTGCCCGCGCCATGGATCCTGGCCGCCATGCCCGTCGAGTTGTCGTTGGGCACACAGTATCTGGAGCCCAGCCCGGGCTTGGGGTGAGCGAAGAAGAAGTCGATCACGCTACTCCTGAAGTTGGCCGTGAAGGTCGGAACATGGGCACCCCCCTGGATCGTCCACAACTCTGCGGACCCACCCTCAA
>JBLIMI010000047.1:0-12009 GCA_047638655.1 Minisyncoccia bacterium
AATTCGCGCTGCGGGCGAAAGCTCTGGTTTGGCAGGTTCAAGGCAGGATCAGATCGCGTTTCATGACGCGCGGGTGATCCGATTTCGAGCACTTCGAGCCCTGGTGAACACTCGAGCACTCGGTGGCGGATCAACGGCGGCTGCGATATACAGTCACCCTCGCACAGGACAAAGGGCTCTCCTTGGTCCTCGTAGACAACCTTCACCCATCCTTTCAGGCAGTAGATGATCTGTACATCGACCCGGTGGTAGTGCACATAGTCAGGAACAAGACCTCCCTCCAAAATGCGGATGTGCGACGCGATGAAGTGCCCGCCCGCCCGATCCGGGATGAGGTCTCGGTACTGCATTCCCGCGCGGCCCGTGCCCCATGCCTGATCTGAATCGCGACAGATGGAGAGCGTGCTACAGAGAGGTGCCAGTGCCTCTGTAGCGTCAATGGCCACAAACTCAACACGCGTGCCGTTCGGTGCCACACAGTTCTGCGGTGCGCCTTCCCCAGCGGGAATCGTGAGCCGCAGCCGAGCATCAGATTGTTCCAGCCCAGACTCGAGCCTGATCCGTAGGCCATGGCCTTGTAGCACGTACAGTTCGGGGGAGTCCGCCGGATAGATTAGGTCGATGGTGAACCCGAGGCCGCAGAAGAATTCCAGGTCGTGGTTCAATTGCGCTGAGGGCAGGACAAGCTCCGCGCACTCTATCCGGTATCGCTCTGACGGTTGCATGCTCTAAGCATCCGGGCGACCGTGCGAACTTCAAGGATTCATCTCAAATGCGCCGTAGAAGCCGCGAAGCCACCTGCGCGGCTTTTCCGGAGCGAGTTGTCTGCCGAGTTGTATGGTCTAGGGATGAAGAACAAGTATCTCGCTTGCCTACTCGCAGGCACCGTTCTGACGTTCCCCGGATTCGCCACGCAGTCCATGACGACTGAGGTCGTTGTATCGGGGACCTCAAGCCCGCTCGACTTGAAGGCGGCGCCCGGGGATGACCGCTTGTTTTTGGCGGAGCAAACAGGGGCCATCCAGATCATTGAGGGGGGCGCTCTTCGGCCGACGCCCTTCTTTGACGGAACGGGGTTGGTTGCCTTCGGGAGCTTTACGGGCTTGCGCGCCTTTGTCTTTCATCCCGATTATCAAAACAACGGCTACGTGTACATCGCCTACGATGAGGTTGTTGAGCTAGCAGGTGACGTGGTGATCGCACGATTGACACGCTCTGCATCCGACCCAAGCGTGGTCGACCCCGGAAGCTTGGTTGAAATCTTGCGCGTGACGCAGACCGAAGCCTGGCACGGGGGAGGGTGCATGGAGTTCGGACCCGATGGTTACTTCTACGTTGCCTTTGGTGACGGGTATGGACATGGCTTTGACCCTCTCTGTCACGCCCAGGATGGTTCACTGTTGCTGGGCAAGATGTTGCGGATCGATGTGGATGGTGGAAGCCCCTACGCGATTCCTGGCGACAATCCGTTTGTTGGTGATCCGTCCATTCGTGACGAAATCTGGCACCTGGGGTTACGTCATCCCTGGCGCTGGTCCTTTGACCCGGCCACAGGCGATATGTACATCGCCGACGTGGGACAGGTCGTGATGGAAGAGCTCGACATCGTTCCTGCCGGAGTTTCCGGTTTGAATTTCGGCTGGAAGACCCTGGAGGGGACCAATTGCATTGGCACCTCGGGCTGCCTCGGATCAGTTCGCCCCTGCGGCGACCCGGCCTATACGGACCCGGCGTTGACGCAGGCCACCTCGGTCAATTGTTCCATCCAGGGCGGGTACGTTTATCACGGCAGTGCCTTCCCCGCGGAACAGGGCAAGTACTTCTTTGGTGGGTACTGCTCGGGTGCTGTGTGGACTCTCGAGTGGGATGGCGTGACTGTCCAGAATCTCGTTAAGCGCAACTCGGAGCTTGGTCAGAACTACACCGGTTTGACGGCCTTCGGCCAGGACAACGCAGGGGAGATCTACATCCTGCGGCAGAATGGAGAAGTCCGAAAGATCGTGCCGGATTGCGATCCGCCGGTGAACTACTGCTCCTCGAACGTGAACTCCTCGGGCAACGTCGCGACCCTTTCGATGACCGGCACCTCGCAAATCAGCAGCAACGACATGGTGCTCGTTAGTCAGTTGGCATCCCCCAACAAGCCGGGGATCTTCTTCTATGGACCGAACCAAATTGCCTCCCCGTTCGGCGAAGGGATTCGATGTGTCGGAGGATCGATCTTTCGGTTGCAGCCGCCGATGCTCACGGATTCACTTGGGGGCGCCTCCCGTTCGATCGACTTCAGCGTGCCTCCCACCGGCGGAGGGGGAGCAGGCGACATTCTCCCGGGGAGCACCTGGAACTTCCAATTCTGGTTCCGTGACCCCCCCGGGGGAGCCAGTGGCTTCAATCTGAGCGAAGGGCTGAGCGTCTACTTTTGCCCCTGAGGAGTGGGCTACGAGGCCTCTAATCGCTCATGCCGGCGGGAACGTCTCGGTGGGCCCGAGCCCGGCCGGATTTCGCTCCGATGTGCCCATGGGGTTCGACCAGCACCTCCTGCATAGATATGTCGGGCGAGGCAACGGAATCCGGCTTTCTAGCACATAGTGAGGTACGCTTTTCGTAGCGGCCCACCTCCGGAGGGCTACTCCAAAGAGCCCTCCCCACGAGTTCCGACGGTCCCCACTTTCCTGCCCCTGATTGGATGAGCTTCAGCCTATTTTCGGCCGCACTCTGTGTGGCATCCGTGAGCCTTGCGTCCCCAGCAACCTCTAGCTCACAGGAGCTTGAGTACCAGAAAGCCCCCAAGGTCCTCGGACACGACGCACCTCGCGTGGGCGAGTGGGTCATGGACGTGGCTTTCGAGAGCTTGGATGGCTCGGAATCGAGCCTCGCACAGGCCTTTGGTGAAAAGGGATTGGTGATCGCCATGCGCGATCCTGAGTGCCCGCTGTCGAAGAAGTACTCGCCTCGGTTGCAGAGCCTCGAAGCGGCTGTGCACGAGATGGGCTTGGGGTTTCTATACGTGGGGATGGACACCTTGGAAGCTGCACGCAAGGACGTGGAACTCTACGGTCTCGATGCGGACTACGCATTCGACCCCGAAGGACTCATTGCAAGCGAATTGGACGCACGCACTTCAACGGAAGTGTTCGTGATCGACGCTGGCAACACTCTCGTTTATCGAGGCATGATCGATGATCAATACGGTCTCGGTTTTTCGAAGGTGTCTGCTGAACGCTACTACTTGGCTGACGCACTAGAAGCCGTGCGTGACGGGAAGCAGGTCGCCGTGCCCGCCACGACTGCTCAGGGTTGCAAGCTGGATCTGGAGGCTGGAAAGCGCAAAGCCTCGCCGGTCACCTATCACAATCGTGTGAGCCGCATTGTGCAGAACCGTTGTCAGGGATGTCACCGTCCCGGAGAGGCGGGCCCCTTTGACCTGATGAGCTACAAGCAAGTCAAGAAGCGGCGAAGCATGATCGAGTGGGCCCTCGAAGAGCACGTCATGCCCCCCTGGTTTGCCTTGGAAGAGAGTGGACCTTGGATGAACAACACCAGCCTGACCGAGAGTGAGCTGGAAGACTTTGTTTCCTGGATTCAGGATGGCGCGCCTGAGGGAGAGCCGACACAGGCACCTCTGGAACGTGAGTGGACTCAAGGCTGGAAGATCGGCGAGCCGGACTTGGTCGTGACCTTCCCCGAGCCTTTCGATATTCCCGCTGATGGCGTGGTGGACTACCAGTACTTCTTCGCCAAGACCAACCTCCCCGAGGGCAAGTGGGTGCAGGCGGTTGAGGTTCGCTCCGGTGCGACTGAAGTTGTGCATCACGCTTTGGTGTTCCTCGAATCGCCCGTGGATGAGAATGGAAACGCTCGGGGCAGAGAGGGCTTCCAAACCGGAGGCAGCACCTTCTTTGCGAGTGCCGTGCCGGGACAAGCCGGGCTGGTTTTCCCTTCCGGCGCGGGCAAGTACTTGCCCGCTGATTCCTGGATCAAGTTTCAGATGCACTACACTCCGAATGGTGTGGCGCAGAGTGATCAGACATCCGTTGGCTTCATTTTCTCCGATGAGCCCCTCGTCGAAGTTCATACGAACTCGGCATTCAACGACCGTTTCACGATTCCGGCCCAGGCGTTCGATTACGAAATTACCGGCGACTACCGCTTTCCGGAGGCGGGTAGCCTGCTGAGCTTCTTTCCGCACACGCACTTGCGCGGCGTCAGCTTTGCCTGTGAATTGATTTATCCGGATGGCAGGCATGAGCCATTGCTTGAGCTGCCCTTCTACGACTTCAACTGGCAACTGAACTATCGCCTGGCCAGCCCGATCAATGTCCCAGCGGGGACACGCCTACGCGCCACGGCCTGGTACGACAATTCTGATCAGAATCCAGCCAACCCGAACCCCAATGTAGCGGTGCGTTTTGGGGAGCAGACTTTCGAGGAGATGATGATCTCCTACGTGAACTGGATTCCGAACAGCGCCCGTGTGATTGAAGCGAGCAGCGGGCCAGCTGCGGACAAGCGCTGATCCGGGGAGCGCGCTTGGGCTTGGAGCCTACGCCCGCCCTACGGGCTTCTTGGGCAGGGGCAACAAGGCCCGCACTCTAGCCCGGTAGTCGGTGTAGTCGTCCCCTAGGTCGGCGACGAGATCTTTCTCCTCGAAGTACAGTCCGATGAAGATGTAGACGGTCATGGTCGTGGCAAGCATGAAGCGCGTCATTCCCATCGTCGCGGTGCACCAGAGCGTGAGGATCATGCCCACCTGAATCGGGTGGCGGACGATTCTGTAGAACAGAACCTCTTTGAACGCGCCTGCGGGGGCAGGCCTATTCTTTGCTGCGTAGTACGCTTGCTGCAATCCAAAGAGCTCGAAGTGGTTGACCATGAAACTGGCCGCAACGGCACCCAGAAAGCCAGCCGCATAGAGTCCAACCAAGATGCCCTCGATGACGTTGTGATTGAAGTGCCAGGCGGAGCCCTCCAGTGGTTCCCAGAACCAACAGATGAGCAGCATCACGATTCCAGACCCAAGCACGTAGGTTGCTCGCTCAAGGTCCGCAGGGACGATCTTGGTCCAGCCGCGCTTGAACGCAGGTCGTGCCATTACAGAGTGCTGTAAACTCCAGAGCAGGATCAGCCCGAGGTTGACGGCCAGTGCAAAGTACAAATCTCCAGGTTCCTTGGAGGAGATGTGCAATGGCAAGATCTCCCATCCGCTCAAGAACAGCGCGAAGTAGGTCAGGCCTCCCAGCCCAATCAGGTAGCAAAACACTGCGTAACTCAGCTTTAGGGCGGCCATGATTCTTGTCCTCTTGATACGGGGTCGATCGTTCAATCGCCCAAGAACCTAGCATCTGGCAGGGCGCGTACCCTGAACTAGTTTAGCCCCTGCTGCATGCGTGGCAGTACAGTGGCTCAGTTTGCAGGAAATGGAGTCCTGGGGATGACCTTCGCTCCTCAAACGGAACGAAGGCCTACATCGCACCATTGCTCGTCGGTTGCGCGAGG
Source organism: Minisyncoccia bacterium (assembly GCA_047638655.1). Lineage (GTDB taxonomy): Bacteria > Planctomycetota > UBA1135 > UBA1135 > JABACD01. Next base: position 5,497 of record JBLIMI010000047.1, read on the forward strand.
CCAGGGTGCCCAGCGCGCCCGGGCACTACATTTCGCTCAAGGACTTTCCTGACAGTGCTTTCTTCGCCACGCCATCCATCAACAATGCAGCAAGAGGCATGGTGGCTTGTTCGAGCAGATCTCGAGCTCTCTGCAGCTCCTTGCCGTCGGGCTCGGTGGCCTCGGAGGCGGCCTTGGCTGCCTCCAATGCTTCGCGAATGTCTGCCAGTTGCTCGGGGTCGAGGCCGTGCTCGACACTAGGCAGCGTCTTGTTGGTGGCGTGCATCATGGTGCCCAGTTCAGCACCCAAGCCTGCGTTGCGCCCCGCTTCAAAGTCTTCGCGAGCGTTGGTGATCGACGCTTCCAGCATCTTCTCCACGGCATCGTCGGTCAAGCCGTGCTTGGGAGTGATGGCGATGCTGGCCTTTTGGCCGGTGGAGTCCTCTCTGGCGGTCACAGTGAGCAGCCCATCCGCGTCCACATGAAAGCGAACCGAAACGCGAGCCATACCCGCAGGCATGGGGGGCAGCCCTGACAATTTGAAGCGTCCGAGGCTGCGGCAATCTTTCGCTAGTTCGCGTTCGCCCTGAAGCACGTGGAAATCGATGCCTGTTTGGTTGTCGGCATAGGTCGTGAAGCCTTCGGTGGCGGAACAGGGAATGGTCGAGTTGCGCGCTATGATTTTCGAGATACCGCCGCCAACGGTTTCCAGCCCGAGGGAGAGCGGCGTGACATCCATCAGAAGCATGTCGCGGCTGCCCCCAGCCAAAGTGTGGGCCTGAATGGCGGCGCCGAGAGCGACCACCTCATCGGGATTCAATTCAGTGTGAGGCAGGCGCTTGAAGAACGACTCCACTGCGGCACGCACGATGGCCATGCGAGTAGATCCACCGACGAGCACCACCTCGGCAATCTCCGAGGGTTCGAGATCGGCATCGGCGAGGGCTTGCCGGCAAGAGTCGAGGGTGCGCTCCACGAGAGGTGCGGCGAGTGCGTCGAATTCTTCGCGGGTTACCACGCGGCGCACATTGATACCGCTATCGGGAATGATCAAGTGCAGTTCGGCTTCGGGATGCTTCGACAATTCGACCTTGCACTTTTCGGCAGCCAGGCGGGCCGCCTGCAGTAGTGCTGGGTCATCAAGCTCCTCTTGAGTCAGGTCGCCGTGCAGTTCCTTGAGCAAGATGCCGGCCAAAGCCCGGTCAAAGTCGTCGCCACCAAGATGCGTGTCGCCATTGGTGGAGAGCACAGTGAAAGTGCCTTCCTCGATCGAGAGGACTGAGATGTCAAACGTTCCACCGCCTAGGTCGTAGACGGCGACGTTGCCCGCAGAGGATCTGTCCAGGCCGTAGGCGAGGCTGGCCGCTGTGGGTTCATTGATGATGCGCATGACATCAATCCCAGCTAGGCGGGCGGCATCGCGAGTTGCCTGACGCTGCGTGTCATCGAAGTAAGCGGGAACGGTGATCACCGCGCGATGAATTTCAGCTCCGCCCAGCGTCCGGCACCCCAGCGAGTGCACACGCATGAGGATCATAGACGAAAGCTCTTGTGGCGTATAGTTGCGGCCGTGGGCGTTGACCTGGATCAACCCGTTCTCGTCCTCGCTCACTGGAAAGGGGAAGCTCTTGAGCTCTTCTCCGAGATCAGCAAGGCCGCGGCCCATGAAGCGTTTGATGGAGAAGATGGTGTGACGCGGGTCGACAATGGCTTGCTCTAACGCGTGCCGCCCGACGATGACTTCCCCATTGGCGGCGATATGAATCACCGAAGGCACCGCACCGCTGCGCGCGGTGTCGGGCTTGATCACTACCGGTCGACCATCTTTCCAGGTGGCGGCCAGGGAGTTGGTCGTTCCCAGATCGATGCCCATGACTTGGGCTTCTTCGGAGTTGTTGAGGACGTTGAGTTCGATGTACCCCATAGGGAATCAGATCTTGTGGCGCACGGAGGCGCTGCTCGCATAGGAAGGGGAGAAATCTCGCAGGCTTACTTCTTGAGTGTGGCCTGGAGTTGAAGGTTTTTGATTTCGGTGCGAGTGCGGTCGATGTAGCGGATCGCATTGAGCCGTTTTCTGGCGTCGCCCAGCGCGCTTGCCTTGGCTGCGGGTAAAGGGGTCAGGAGGCCTTCAATCGCTGTTAGATTTTCTTGCCGTTCGGACTTGAGTTCGGCAGCCAAGGCTTCCATGGCGCGCCACTCGTTCGAGTCTTGCTCGCTCTCGCGGGCTTCCTCAAGGGTCTCATTCCAGTCCATGACCTGCATCAGGAACGCTTGGGGCATCTGGCGTTCGTCGGCCTCGGAGGGGCCTCCGAGGAAGCTGACCAGCCAGTCGGCGCGCCGGAACTCATCCTTCAAGGTGTTGTTGGCTGCATTCAACGCGGCACTAGCGTCTTCAGCCCGCTGCTGGACGGACTCGGCTGCCGTGGCGAAAAAGTCCGGGTGTACTGCCCTCGAGAACTTGAGGATGCGTCGCTTCAGGTCCTTCGGGTCGACAGCCCAAGCCGGTTCGAGGCCCAGGGCCGCAAACGGCGAAGGTGCTTGCGAGACCTGAAGCAGTTCACCGCAGGCAAGGCAGACGAGGGGGGTGACCAAGTCCTCGGCGCAGTGGGGACAAAGCGTCATGGACTCTGCGCTCCCGCGCCTAGACGGAGAAGGACTCTCCGCAACCGCAGCTGTTGCCGGCGTTGGGGTTGCCGAATTTGAATCCGCGCCCCATCAAGTTGTCCTCGAAGTCGATTTGCGTCCCATTCAGATACAAGAAGCTCTTGGGGTCGCAGACAACCCGAACGTCCTGAACGGTGTTGAGTTGGTCCAGTTCTGTAAATTGATCGTCGAAGCCTAGCGTGTAGGAGAAACCCGAGCAGCCGCCGCCCTTGACGCCGATGCGCAGCGCGGTTTGGTTGCTAAGGCTTTGCTCTTCGATGATGCGTTTGACTTCGACGCGTGCGCGATCTGTGATGTTAATCATGGCTGTCTAAGCTCCTTCGTTGCTGTTTTGCTTGGACTTGAAATCTGCTACCGCAGACTTGATGGCGTCTTCCGCGAGGACAGAGCAGTGAATCTTGACCGGGGGAAGAGAGAGCTCCTCGACGATCTGGGTGTTTTGAATTTGCGTGGCCTCGTCAAGCGTCTTGCCTTTGATCCACTCGGTGGCGAGGGAGGAGCTTGCGATCGCGGAGCCGCAACCGAAAGTCTTGAACTTGGCGTCTACGATGACGTCGCCTTCGACCTCGATCTGGAGTTTCATGACGTCGCCACACTCGGGGGCGCCAACGACGCCTGTGCCGACTTTTGTCGAGGACTTGTCGAGGGATCCGACGTTGCGCGGTTGGTTGTAGTGGTCGAGGACCTTATCTGAGTAAGCCATAGCTGCTATTGGTTGAGAGGTTTTTGTTCGGTTGGCGGACTGATCTCTGGAAGGACCGAGGGATCAGTGCGCGCTCCAGTCGATGGAATTGATGTCGATGCCCTCGAGGGCCATTTCGTACAGGGGCGAAAGCTCGCGCAAACGCTTGACCGCTTCGATGACCTGAGTCGCGGCAAAGTCGACTTCGGCTTCTGTCGTCAAGCGACCGAAGCTGAAGCGGATGGAGGAATGGGCGAGTTCGTCGCCAACGTCGCAGGCGCGCAGCACGTGGCTGGGCTCGAGGCTGGCGGACGTGCAGGCGGATCCCGATGAGACGGCCAAGTCTTTCATGCCCATGATCAGCGACTCTCCTTCGACGTAAGCGAACGAGATGTTGGACGCGTGGGGCAGTCGGTGCTCTTCGTTGCCATTGCGGTAAACGTAATCGAGCTCGTCAAAGAGACGCTTTTCGAAACGATCGCGCAGGCCGCGCGAATGCTCGAGGTCCTTGTCAAAGTCCTGATTCGTGAGTTCGCACGCGGCGCCGAGGCCGACGATGCCAGGCACGTTCAGGGTGCCGGAGCGCATGCCACGTTCGTGTCCGCCGCCGTCCATCTGCGCGGTTAGCCGCACGCGGGGGTTTTTGCGGCGGACGTAGAGTGCGCCGACTCCCTTGGGGCCGTAGAGCTTGTGTGCGGAGAGACAAAGCAGGTCGACGTTGTCGGCTTCCACATCTACCGGGATCTTTCCGACAGCTTGTGTGGCATCAGTGAAGAAGAGCACCTTGCGCTCATGGCAAAGAGCACCGATTTCACGGATTGGGTTGATCGTCCCGATTTCGTTGTTGGCCCAGATCAAGGCCACCATCAAGGTGTCCTCGCGTATGGCGCCCGCAACTTGCTCGACGCTTACGCGGCCCGTCTTGTCGGGCTTCAAGTAAGTGACTTCGCATCCCTCTTGTTCCAGGTGCTTGCAGACGTCGAGCACAGCCTTGTGCTCCACCAAGCTGGTGATGATGTGTTTGCCCCGGCTGGGGTACATTTCGACGGCGCCCTTCAAAACCAAGTTGATGGCTTCGGTGGAACCGGAAGTGAAGATGATTTCCTTGGGCTTGGCGCCAATCGCTTTCGCGATTCGTTGCCGGGCTATGCCAAGAGCTTCTTCAGCGGCCCATCCAAATGCATGGCTGCGGCTAGCAGCGTTGCCGTAGGTCTGGCTGAAGTAGGGCAACATTTCTGCCAGGACGCGTTCGTCCACGGGCGCTGTTGCTTGGAAGTCGAGATAAATAGGAAGCTTCATCGGGGTCCCTCGGCAGGGGCAGTGGTAGAGAGATTTACCAGGCTTACCTGGAGCGGGGGAGGATCAATCAGCGCGAGCAAAGTGGTCTGTTCCATTTGACGCCAGATGCCTTCGCGGATGCGTTGCAGTGGTGTGCGGATGGGGCAGACGGGTTCGAGGTCGCAACTCGTGCTCTTGGAAGCAGGCAAGGAATCGCAACTGGCTAGGGTTGGCGCGCCTTCGAGGGCAGCGACAACGGAGCCAACAGTGATCGACTCGGCCGCGCGCGCAAGCGCGTAGCCCCCCGTTGCACCTCGTTGTGAATCGACGTGGCCGGTGCGAGTGAGGTCCTTCAAGACCTCAGCGAGCACGCGCTTGGGGATTTGGTACACATCTGAAATCTCACGAGCACTCACGAATTCATCGCGCCCATCCACCATGTGGACGAGGGCGATGAGGCCGTATTCGGTGCGTTTCGTGAGTTGCAGCATGGTTGGGCTGGTGTCATCTAGCACCATTTGAGTGCTAATTGAATCCAAAGGAAAGGGCCCCCCAGAGAGGCCCAAGGGGGCCTGTCGGAGCACGGGCCCACTTGAAGCATCCAATTCTAGGTCGAGTTCCGGTTCTCGACTAGCCGTTTGGCGGGAAAACCTCTCGTTCACGGGAGGGTTTACTCGCTTGGGCGGCGATTCCCTTCTTTTCGACCCTTGTAGCGCTCCTTCTAAAGGCTAGCGGTGTCGGATGCCGAAAAGACTTCCATGAGTGATCAAGGTGCGTCTGTCTGTTTCACCTGTGGGCAGCCTTCGGGCGATATCCTGCGGCTGAATTACCTTTCCAATGGTGAGGTATGCCCGGCTTGCCGTGATCGCCTCCTGATGGAAGTCCCGGCTCCGCTGCCTTCAGAGGGCAAACCGGCCCGCAAAGGCCTCGAGAGTGGGGGTCAGGGGGCAGAGGAGCGCCCTTCCTTCCAGCTGATGGCCCAGAAAGGTCCGGGGCAATTGCTCCACGGCGACGGCCCGGTCGAGCCCGCCTGAGACCTCGGGAGTGGCCCTTTCTGGGACGGTATGCCGCTTCTCAGACTGAAGGCGGCCCCAGGCATCCTTCGAGAGCCTGACGTAAGTCCGGTGGCAAGGGGGTGACCGAGCGCTCTCCCACAAGAGAGATGCAGGCCAGTTCACTGGATCCAGTGACCAAAAGGGTCTCATCGGCTTCCCGGATGATTGCGTAGCCAAAGGTGACGGATGCCGCACGCATGGCAGTGACCCGGGTCTCGACGCAAAGTGCGTCCTCGTAGAGGGCAGGCGCCCGGTACCGAATGTCGATCTTGCGAACGGGCAATCCGATTCCGCTGCGTTCCAGTTCGCCGTAGGAGAGGCCCATGTCGGCCATCAGGGAAGTCCGGCCTTCTTCGAAGTAGGTCAAGTAGTTCGCGTGATGGACGACCCCCATCTGATCGGTTTCGCCATAACGGACTCGCAAGCGGAGTCGGTGGGGTGTGCTGGGCATTGTGGTCATTGAACCAGGATCCATTTTGTGGTGCAACGATCCCTCACAGAGGGGGCGTCAAAGGCGTAACCCAGTACACTCTTGCGCCCATGAACAGCTTCGCGAAACGAAAGACCCCCGAACAACCCAGTGGCGTGCCCAATGTGGCGGTGCTCTTGACTTGGTTCTTGCCCGGGGCGGGGCACCTTTACCTGGGTCGCGCGACCTTTGGGATTGTGGCTTTTGTCTTGGTGGAGGGGCTGTATCTCTTGGGGATGAAGCTTTCCGGGGGCATGGGATTCGAGTTCCTACAGGAAGAGTTACGTGGAGTGTTTGCTCCTGCCCTCGCCCCGGAAATTGGAAATCTCGGAGCTCTCATCTACCACATTCAGACGAAGGCCTTCGGTCCGGGATTTCCCCGCGAG
>JBLIMI010000048.1:0-11680 GCA_047638655.1 Minisyncoccia bacterium
AAACCGAACCGGATCGCCCGGGGCCTCCTCCCGGCGCGCCCTGGATGCTGCGGGGCGAAGATCCGACCTGCCCCGGACAACCTGTCGTTGTGAGACTCGCCAGGGACTGGAAGGTACTGCTGGCTGGTATTGAAAACCTGATGCCCAGCGCACGCCCCGGCGCGCAAGTGGTCTCGCAGGCTGGAGGCCTAGCGCAACGCGACCCATGGGGAGCAATGCCTCACCAGGGCTTCCGTTGGAGCAAGGCGTCCAACCACGGCAATCTCTTTATGCGCACCACTCTCGAGGTTTCCAGCGAGCGTTCCGCGATCTACTTCGCGCAAGCGGTTGGCGCGCTGGATGCGATCGAAGCTTGGGCGAATCAGAAACTCAGCACGCGACTGGATCTACGTGTTTGCGCCTATCCGAGCCTGTTCCGTGAACTCTGTGGCCGCGATGGATTGAGCGCTTGGGACGAGTTGCCCGGGACGCGACTGGTGCTGTTGGCCAAGGGCATGGCGGATGATGGTGGTGCTTGCAGCGCGCGCTGGGCGGCGACGGAACTGTTGGGACCGGCCAGCGCCAATTGGATGCTCGATGGCGCGGCGCTGGATGCGGCGGGCACGTGGTGGGGGAAGGACCTGGCCGCCTGGGGCAAGCACTTGCAGGCTGGAGGGCTGCTTCCGCAGGCGAAGGTTCTCATCGCGGGAGGCAGTAGCGACGAGCTTTCGCAACACCAACTAGCTCCGGCCCGCGGACTCTTCTTCCGCTTCTTGCGTGAAAGTCGCGGGGCGGAATCGATCCAGGGCTTGTGGAAAGGACAAACGGGTCTGACGGATCTGGCCGCCTTGGATGTGGAGTTCCAGGACTGGTTGTCCCAGCAAATCACAACGCCGCTGCAGAGCGAAGCGGCGCCCACGGGCGAGAGCTTCCAAACTGGAGTCGTCCTCGCCTCCAGCGCTGCGCCCGGGGGGGGCTTTGATGGGCCGCGACTGGCCGCAAGCCTCGCTGGAGCGAGACGCCAGGGCGCGAATGGCCTTGGCATCACCAGTTTCTTCGCTGAGCGCGGTAATCCCGTGGGTGCACGCGTTCCGAGTGGGCGCGAATGCCTGGAAGGGGACGCGGCCCTTGCATTTGCTGTCGGCGCTGCCCGGCAGTCGGGGTTGCGCCATGTGACCCTCGAGACGCACCTTCTGATTTCGACCAGCGCGGGCTACTCCGCCTGGCAACGTCGCACCAGTGAAGGCCACTGGGCGGAATTCTTCGACGATTTTGATACGGCCCTGGTGCACTACGGTTTGCTTGCACAACTCTGCGGCGTGGACTTGCTCAGCATGGGGTCGCGCCTCGCCAGTCCGAGTTGGAACGCGGGACTGATGGCTGAGGTCAAGGAGTACCACGACCGTCGTTGGGCACAGGCCATCGAGTTGGTGCGTTCCGCCTACACAGGAGGACTGACCTACGCGGCCGCCGCCAACGGCGAAGCGCGCAGCTACGGATTGTGGGACAGCTTGGATTGCATCGGCATTTCGCTGTTCTCTTCCCGCAGCCAATTGGGAGCAGCACCCAGGGGCAGCGGACCCTTGCGCAACCAGTGGAACTCGATCCTCAACGACCTGGAGACGTTGGCCAAGGAGCGCGGAAAGCCCGTGATGCTGCTCGAGTTTGGAGCGCGTTCTGTGGACGATGCCACCTCGGAAGTGAGCGTCGGCGCGGGCCCAGCGGACATGGACCAACAACTCCTGTACTGGAAATCATTCACGGATGTCCTCGAGAGCCGTCGGGCTCGGGGCTCAAGTACGCTTCAAACACTGGCCGGTGTTTATGCCTGGAAGTGGGGCGCAGCGGCATCTTCGGGTGGAATCGACGACCGAGACTTTGACTTGCAAGGCAAGCCTGCCGCCCTCGAGCTCGGGAGTCTTGCTCCCCGGGACTGAGCATGCGGCAACCTGCTCTTTGTTCTCCATTGCTACACGGATGAAAAGAACCATGAAACAACTTTCGATCGGTAGAAGAGCTTTGACCAGCAGCTTGATTCTGCTTGGCCTTTCCTCCTTGGTTGCCTTTGCCACCATTTCCCTGGAAGACTCCATCACGGAGCCGGAGAGTGGAGTGCAATTCGCCCTCTCCTTAGAGGGCAAGGCGCTCTGCAAAGACTTCACGCTTCCCATAACCCAGCAGGCTCTCGATCTGGCGGACCAAGTCCTGATGGGGGTTGGCGTGCGCGAGAAGACGATCTTTGGCGTCGATGTTTACGCCATGGGATTGTACGTGGCACCCAAGCGAGCCAAGGACAAGCTCGCCAAGTGGCAGGGCAAGACAGCCAAGGAACTGCAAAGCGACAGCGCGTTCTACGACGTCTTGCTGAAAGATCCCATGCCCACTACCTTGCGATTGGTCATGTGCCGGGACGTGGATGGGGATGACATGGCGGAGGCTTTCGAGGACAGTCTGGCTCCTCGCATGAAGGGCATCATCGCCGCGGATTCCAAGGCCGGCAGCATGGAAGACCTCAAGAGCTTTCGCAGCTTCTTCGATATCGACGAGGTGAAGGATGGCGTGGAGATGTTGTTCACCTGGGACACGGAGGGCACCCTCTATACGCGAGTGCAAGGCAAGCCGCTGGGTGCAATCGCCTCCCCAGCCCTGTGCCGATCTCTCTTCGACATCTATCTCGGTGGCAAGCCCATTTCCAAGAGCGCGAAGAAGTCGCTGGTGGCACGCTTCCCCGAACTGTTGAAGGTTAGCGAAACCACAAGGTAGTCGCGGTATCGCGCGTGTCATGCAAGCTGAGTCGACTTCACGGGTGTCCCTGCAAGGGTCCGTCACGGACCTGAAAGGTGTCGGGCCCGCTCGGGCTGCGCTATTGGAGGGTCTGGGAATCGACACGCTCGGTGACCTGGTTTTTCACACCCCGCGCGGGCTCGAATCTTCAGGTACAGCCTCGACCATCGCCGCCGCGCTGGCGGCCAAGTCGTCACGGGTTGTCGTCTTCAGCGGCGAGGTGGCTTCCAAACGTTTCAACCGTTTCGGGAGGCGTTCGACATTGCGGCTCGTCGTCCGTGAAGACGGAGCCGAACTGGAAGTCACCTACTTCAACCAGTCCTGGCAACGTGAGCGCTTCAAGAAGGGCAAGATCTATACGTTTGCCGGTCGCGTTGTGAGCGCGACCAAAGGGGCGCTGGTGATCGCGCCGCGCGCCGCAGAAGGCAAGGACTCGTTGCCCGTGGACCAGTGGATCCCGATCTATGGGGTCACCGAAGGGCTTGGGCAGCGACTCTTGCGGTCCTTGATTGCCCAGGCGTTGGAGCAAGTGGGCGAGGCCATCCACGAGCCACTAGAACAGGAAGTGCTCAAGCGCCTCGACTTGCCGGATCTACCCGCTGCTGTCCAGGCCTTGCACGAACCGGCCTCGCAAGCGGAGTTCGCTCGGGCGGGCCGACGGGTGCTGCTGCGCGACCTGATCGCGGTTCAAACTCGGGTCCTGGCCCGGACGGGTTCCCAAGCAACAGCCGCTGAAGCCTTTCGCCTGGAGCTTGCGCAAGACGAGGATTTGGCCCTCGACTTGCCCTTTGAGCTGACCGCTGGTCAGCAGGCAATTCTTGAGCAGTTCGACCGCGATCTCGCGAGCGGGGAACCCATGCGGCGCCTGTTGCAAGGGGACGTTGGGGCGGGCAAGACCGTATTGGCGCTTCTCACCTGCGCACGAATCGCGGCCGCTGGTGCACAGTCGGCGTTCATGGCGCCCACGGAATTGCTGGCCGAACAACACTACTTCGGTTCAAGGGAACAACTCCAACGAGCCGGCGTGCAGGCTGAGTTGCTCACGGGTTCCATGCCGGGGGGAGAGCGACGGAAGTTGTTAGCCCGCTTGAAGTCCGGTGCCATCGACGTGCTGTTTGGAACCCATGCATTGTTCTCGCAAGATGTTCGTTATCGCCGATTGGCCCTCTGCGTGATCGATGAACAACAGCGTTTTGGTGTGGCCCAGCGCTCACGATTGCTCGAGAAGGGCGGAGCCGCGCACCTGTTGCTCATGACGGCCACGCCCATTCCGCGTACCCTGGCCCTCACGCTCTACGGCAACTTAAAGGTCGGCACTCTGCGGGATCGTCCACCGGGGCGCGGCAAGATCAAGACTCGCTGGCTGCGCGCACGGGATGGCGAACGATTGCCCGAATTCCTGCGCGAGCGCCTGAGCGCCGACGAGCGGATGTACTGGGTCTGCCCGCGCATCGGATCTCCGGAGACCGGAGGCGCGGAAGCTGCCTACGAACGCCTAGCTCAATCGGAGTTGGGCGCTTACGGAGTGGCGCTTGTGCACGGCCAACTCGATCGGGGAGAGCGCAGTCAACGCCTGGATGCGTTCCGTCGCGGGGACGTGCAATGCCTGGTGGCCACGACCGTGATCGAAGTTGGCGTGGATGTTCCGGAGGCGACCGTCATCGTGATCGAGGAAGCCGAACGGCTCGGGCTCGCCCAGTTGCATCAACTGCGCGGGCGAGTGGGCCGGGGTTCAAAGGACTCCTGGTGCTTGCTCTTCGGCAAAGAACAGGCCCGCGAGCGAATCGAGGTGCTGGAGCGATCCTGCGATGGATTCGAAATCGCGGAAGAGGATTTGCGCTCGCGGGGCATGGGGGAACTGGCGGGCTTGCGGCAGTCCGGGGACTTCGCGCCGGTGCTTGGCGGCCTGGAAGACCACCTGGATCTGCTGCTCGCCGCCCGCGAGCTCGTGGCTCGCACGGGTGATTTGGACCTGCGCTGACTCTTGCCCGGGTCCTTTGGCGCTCTGGTCGCCTCTTCCGGCCGGGATTCCGTATCCTTTGGCGCAGAACCGGGTAGCTTCTGCCGAGCCCCGAGACGCTCTGCTCCGGGCGCGCTCCCCCCCCGGGCGCACCCCCTGGCTTCCGACCCTCCGATCGGCCTCCCACGCCCTCCTCCCTGTATGTCGCGATTGTTCCAATCCATCCCCCTGGGCGCCCTGGCGTTGCTGGGCATCTTGTTCCTGGCACCGACCTCAGCCGCTCAGCTCAAGCTGCCCAAGAACAAGGTCACCGATCCCAAGGCTGGCAACGCGGGCCCCACCCTTCCCGGACTGGCCAAAGACAAGCCTGTGCGCAAGGGCCTGGTGCCCCACCTGGTTTGCTCAAACTGCGGGGAGCACAACTACACGTCCAAGATGGACAGCCCCCAACCGGACGGGAGCTACACCGCTCACTGCTTGAAGTGCGGCAAGAATGAACCGCACCTGCGCTCCGTTCTCGCGGCGGAGATGAAACGCGTGAGCTTGCCTCCGGCTGGAGGCTCCAACGCAGTTCCGAGGCAAGCTCCAGGGGGGTCCGGATTGCACCAGGGAACGGGTCTTGCTGGCGGAGATTTGCGCTTCGGGGATACGGCCGCGGGGTTCATCTTGCGCGAATTGGCCTCGGTAGCCGACCCCAGCAGCACCCTGGTGGAGAAGTCCGTCGAGTCTTTGCTCGGGCTCTCCGAGGAGGGCCTCGTGACGTCACGCATCGTCTTGCACGACCGCAATGAGGCGGTGGTTCTTGCGGCGGGCCGCGTGCTCGTACGCTCCGGTGCGGCGGAAGATGCGGAACGCGTGGTGGCACGCCTCAGAACACAGATGCCAGGCAAGAGCGGGGCCTTGTTGTTGGAAGAACTCGTGGAACGCAATCCAGTTTATGGCTCACCGGCGCTGCTGGTGGAAATGCTGGACCACAAGCAAAAGCCCGTTCGCAGCATGGCGATGAGATTGCTGAGTCAGCGGGCGACGCCTGAAATCTTACCGTTGCTCCAAGCTCGCTTGGGTTCAAGCCGTAGTGAGACCCGGCTGGCAGCCCTCGAGTTGGTGGCGGACGTCGAAGATCCCGCTGTGCTCGACATCTTGCTGGACCACGTGGATGATCGCTCTTCGCGCGTCGCGGACTTCGTGCTCGAAGCCCTCGCCGAACACCCGGACACCCGCGCGGACTTGGAGTTGCTCGGCCGCGCCTTGACAGGCCAGTGGATCCTGCGCGAGAACGCCTTCGCCTTGCTGGCGATCGTCGAACGCGAGGACGAGCAGTTGCGTCCCATTCTCGACGACCGCCACGCGGACGTGCTGCTCGGCGGCTTGCGTTCGCGAGATGCGTTGGTGCGTGGCGCATGCGCTGCCGCCCTAGCGGGCATCGGCTACCGCAGTTCGCAACCGCTCGACACCACGTGGCTCGACCTCGAGGTCACGGGCACCATGATCAGTGCAATCTCGGGCCGGGAATTTCACAGTGACTTCACCGTCATGCAGCCCCGAGTCTTGCGTCGTCTGCGACTCATCACGGGCGAAGACTTCGGCACCGATGGACCCCACTGGGCCCAGTGGTGGGTGAGCCATCGAGTGAATTTCTACGCACACCGAGCATTCCTGAAGGTGCCCAAGGATGGCGAGAGCACCCTTGAGATTCACTTCCGTGGTACCGGTCGCGACGGGGGCGCCTTCTCTTTGTTCGGCGTCGATGCTTGGTCCCGTGACGGCGAAACCCGTGCTGGTGCGGCAGAGAAGATGTTGCTGACTCGCCGGGAGTGTCTGGACTTGCTTGCTCTGCTCGACCGTGAAGGCACCCTCGGACCTAATGTTCCCCCGGGGGTACGTGGAGTGCAGGGACGTGGACAGCGCGAGCTGGAACTGATCATCGATGGGCACGGCAAGGCATTCATCTTTGGCTCTGGCCGGACCGATCCCTGGTTCGAGAAGGTGACCAGCGCCATGTCCGACTTGCGCGAGCGAAACCTCTGGCAACGCTTTCGTCCACTGGACCTGTTCTCGGGGCCCATGGAGTTTTGGTCCGCGGAATCCGGTTGGTGGGCGCTCGAACACAGTGCTGCCGATCGTGGCTTGCGCCTGAAGGACCTCATCTTCCGTTCCGTGAAACGCATGCCGCCTTCGCGCCGGACCCTGGCACTGCACGAGTTGAGCAAACTGTACGAGCAAGGCGGAGTGGTCTCGAGCGACGATTTTGACCTCCTGCTCGACCTCTTGCGCGATGAAGGCTTCTACGCCCAACGTGCCGCGAGCCTGTTGGACTTCGCCATTCTCTCGGGTTCTCTGCAGCCCGATGGGACTCAGGGATCCTTGGATGAAGCGCTCGGCGTTCAACTCATGGACTTGCTCATGGCTCGTTTCCCCCAGACGGCGGTTCCGGCCATGGGTGAAGTTGCGCTCGCCATTGGAAGGGACTACGTGCACGAGATGGTGAACTCGGAGCGACCGATTCTGCGCGCAGTGGCCGCGGCGGAATTGGCTCAGAACCCTACAGAGGAGGAGGCCCGCATGTTGATTGACATGCTGGAGGATCCCGAACCCGTGGTGGAAGCCGCGGCGGTGTCTGCTCTCGGTGCGGCCCGCGTCGAAGTCGCGCGCACGGAGCTGTTGCTGCGCGCACGCCTTGGGGAGACCATCGTGCGCCAGTCCGCCCTGCGCGCGATCGGACGCCTCGGTGGCGAGTACGTCTTGGAAGCTCTGGTGCTCGGTGTCTCTGATCCCGATCCGGAGATCAAGGGTGCAGCCGCAGTGGGTTTGGCTGCCCTAGAAGACCCTCAGTCTGCGCCGCTCCTGATCTCCTTGTTGCGCAAAGGCCGCGAGTCCGTGACTTTCGATACGGCCTGGAACGGTCTCTTGGGTCTCGGGGATGCCGCTCGACCCCACTTGCGGCGGGTCGTGAGTTCTCGTGCTCACGGAGCGCGCCGGGAGTGCGCGCTGTTGCTCGCCATGCTCCAGGACCCGGGCGTGGTCACGGCCTTGATCGAACTGCTCGACAAGAAGCCCGATGACGACGACGTGGCCTTTGAGCTGGCCGTCTTGAGCTGTGTCGACCATCGCGGGGAAGAGACTCCTTCGCAGATCTGGTTGACCTGGTACGAAGGCGTGACCCATGGTGACGCCATGGTTTGGTTGCTGGCGGCCATCGAGCGCAACGGAATTCCGATTTCGGCCAGCGCTAACTTCCAAGGCGATGGATCCGGTGTGAGGGAAACGGCCTTGATCTATCTTGAGTTGATCGGCGGAAACCAGGACTTCCTGGCTGAGCGCGCCCGTCGAGAGCTGTCGACCTTGATGGGGGCGGACCTCGGCGAGATTCCAAGCAAGGAAGAGGAACGCAACGTGTGGCTCTCGACCTTGCGCGAGACGATTCTCAAGCGCTTCGAATCTTAACGAGTCGTTTCAACATGCACTTGAGCCCGCCAGTCCCGGCCCGAGTTGGACGCACTCGGACTAGGGTGGTTTGGCTGCTAGTGACCTGCGGTTTGCTTGCCAGCGCTTGGTTCGCGGGCTTTGCGTCGATTGTGGGCGTGCGCGCCATGGCACGCCAGTTGGCGGACCCCATCATCCTTTCCCGGGTGGAGGTCTTGGCACCGCAAATTTGTCGGGCCGCCGAGGAATCCGGGCTCGATCCGAACTTGATCGCGGCCATGGTCTACTCCGAGTCCAGCGGTCGCGTGGATGCAGTCTCCAAAGCCGATGCCTTGGGCTTGTTGCAACTCTTGCCCCCGGCGGCATCGGATGCGGCCAAGCGCCTGGGGTTGGAACCGCCGACCCGAGTGGCTTTGCTCGGGGACGGGGCACTCAATTTGCGTCTGGGGGCCTCGCAATTCGCCTGGACCCTGGCCAATGAAGGTGACGATGTGGAGCGCGCTCTGATTGCCTACAACGCGGGCCGAAGCAAGCTTCGCCGCTGGATTCGAAAGGCCGGGAGTTACGAGACTTGGCGCGCCAAGCAAAAACGAGATGGGGATTCGGGGGTGCTGGCGTACGCTGGGCGCGTCCTGTCCTACGCCGAGATCTTTCGCCAACGCGGAGAGATCACTGCCTCTCGACCCTGAACGTCCCATGATGATTGCCCGGTGGAACTCCGGTCTCGCGCTCTTCTTCGCCTGCATGCTGTGGGCGGCTCCGTCTCTTGCGCAGGGTTCAGACGCCAATGAACCGCAAGTGCAAAGGGTCCATGCGACCCCCGGTGCCGTGCTCGACGACTTCATGTCGGGGATGCGCCGTTACCACGAGCTGAAGAACTACGACCGCAAGGACCTAGAAATCGCGCTCTCGTGCTTTGAAGTGAAAGCGGATCCCGGGCAACTCGATCTTGAGTTCCTGGCCGTTCAGTTCTACGAGACATTGATCCGCATGACCGTGGTCGTGCCCGGCGCACTCGCTGCTCCGGCTCCGGATGCAAGTGAGTACGGCTGGACGATCACTGGGGACGCAGCCCGCAATCTAGGGCGCGTGCCTTTCGTGGCTCTGCCATCAGCAACGCCGGAGACCCCAGCCAACTGGCGCTTTGCCTCGAGCTTGCTCGGTCGCATTCCTGTCTGGTACGACACCTGGAAGGACGAGCCCCTGCGCGCGGAGTACTTGGCGGAGATTCGGGAGGAGGAGCTCAAGCTCTCTGTGCCCGATCGCTTGCGCCGCCGCTTGATCGAGTGGTTGCCGGACTCTTGGCGCCGGCGCGGGATTCTGCTCGAGCACTGGCAATGGGTTGGCTTGGCCCTCCTCGCAGCTCTGGGCGCCATCCTGGCCCGCATCGTGAACTTCGCGGTGCGCAAGTTCGCCCGCCGCCTGGAGCGCAGTGAACGCTTGAGCGTCAACTCCCAGGTCTTGGTGGGATTCGAACGGCCCTTCAGTCTCTTCGTGCTCGGTGGGACGTTGTTGGCCATGTTGCCCGCTTTGAGTCTCGACCAACGGATCTACGAGGTCTTGCGGCTGGGGGCCGTGTTCTTCGTTTCGATCACCGCTGTTTGGTCCGCCTATCGATTGGTCGACGTGGGCGCTTCCATCCTGCAGGAAAAAGCGAACCGCACCCAAAATCGTTTCGACGACATATTGGTGCCCCTGCTGCGTCGCATCGCCAAAATCTTCCTGACGTTCGTGGGGGTCGTCTACGTGGCTTCCTATGTCTCGGAAGATCTCTACGGCATCGTTGCCGGGCTCTCGATTGGTTCTCTCGCCATCGGTTTTGCCGCCAAGGACTCGATCGAGAACCTGTTTGGCACCATGACCGTTTTGCTGGACAAGCCCTACCAGCTTGGTGACTGGATTACCGTGGGAGACATCGATGGGACGGTGGAGGAGGTGGGCTTCCGCTCCACCAAGATCCGAACCTTCTACAACAGTGTCATCAGCGTTCCCAACAGTCGCTTCATCTCTGCGCACATCGACAATTGGGGCGAGCGTCGTTACCGCCGCATCAAGACCAACGTCTCCATCGCCTACTCCACCCCGCCGCTTAAGATCGAAGCTTTCTGCGAGGCCATTCGCGAGCTGGTGCGCAAGCACCCCTACACGCGCAAGGACTACTACCACATCTATCTCAATCAGTTGGGTGCTTCCTCGCTCGACATCCTGGTCTACTGCTTTGTCGAGACCCCCGATTGGTCCACCGAGTTGCGCGAGAAGCATCGTCTCTACTTGGACATCTTGCGCGTGGCCGAAGGACTGGGAGTCGAACTCGCCTTCCCCACCCAGACCTTGCACCTCGTCAAGGACCCCGAAGCCTCCGAATCCGCGGTCCCCAAGCCCGCGGACAGCCCCCGCAGCGCCGAACGCATGGGACGCGAGTTGGCCGACTTGATCGTGAAGGACGGTCTGGTCGACTTCGATGGCCAGAAGCCGCCGCCGGTGGTGATTGATTGATTCATCAAAGATCTACTTCAGGGAGCCACTCATGTCTGATTCTCCAGTGACCCAAGCGACGATCACGAAAACTCCCAACGGTTCAAAGCCAGAGGGCGAAGGCTGGTACGTCATCAACGCCCGCGAGGCGGAGTGGAAAGTCAGCCCTCACTTTGGAGCTTTCCTCAATTTTGAAGGGGACAAGCGGTTCGAACAGTTGGGTGTCAATGTGCATGTGCTGGAGCCAGGACAGCCCGCTTGCAAGTACCACTCGGAAGCCTTGCAAGAGGCGTTCCTGGTGCTCTCGGGGGAGTGCTTGTTGATCGTGAATGGGGAGCAGCGGCCCATGGGGGCCTGGGACTTCTTTCACTGTCCACCAGGGGTCGAACACGTTTTTGTCGGAGCCGGAAGCGGTCCCTGCGTGATTTTGATGATGGGCAATCGCGTGGGGGACGAAGGGCTCAACTATCCCAAGAATGAGGTGGCCGCGGTTCATGGCGCGAGCGTCGCGGTCAGCACACCCGACCCACAGGTGGCCTACGAAGGATTGCGAGACATGAAAGCTTGTGCTTCGCCGCTTCCATTGGATTGAATAGGCCTCGGGCCCTAGCGTCCGGGACACTCTTTCATGCTCAATCCTCAAGAAGCCCTGGAGCGATTGCGAGTCGGCAATCGTCGTTATGTCGCTGGAGAACGGATGGCCAATCCTGGATCGCTGGCGGATCGACGGGCGGAGTTGGTCGCTGGACAAAGTCCGTTCGCCGCCATCATAGGGTGCGCCGACTCACGCGTTCCCGTGGAACAGGTGTTCGACCAAGGCCTGGGCGATCTCTTTGTGACGCGGGTTGCAGGAAACCTGGCGGCGGGGCATCAGGTGGGTTCCATTGAATTCGCTGTGACCCAATTCGAAATCCCGCTGGTCCTTGTGCTGGGTCATTCCGGTTGCGCAGCCGTTCGTGGGGCGCTCGCCATGCTCGAAGATCCAGAGCAGGAATGGCCGCGGAACTTGAAGGGGCTGCTGGAAGCTGTGCGGCCCGGATTGGAAGGAGTCTTCTCGGG
>JBLIMI010000049.1:0-11537 GCA_047638655.1 Minisyncoccia bacterium
CGATGTGCCCAACAGCGTGGCGGTCGGCACCCTTGATAATAATGTTGGTCGGCTTGGGGGTCTCACAGGTAACGCCTTGGGGCATCTCGATTTCTACCGGGTGGCAGAAGCCGATGTTGAGTACCAACTTCGTCCCTTGAGCCTTCGCGTTCCAACCGACACCGATGATGTCGAGTTTCTTTTCCCAGCCCTTGGTGACACCAACGACCATGTTATTGAGCAGCGCGCGGGTCAGACCATGGAAGGCACTAGCAGCGCGTGCGCTACCCGTACCTGTCAGGCCCACCAGAGCGTGCTTGTCCTCGACGTCAATCTTGACCTCGGGGCGAATCGGCATGGAAAGCGTTCCACCAGGTCCCTTGACGCTGACCTCGAGGCCCTTAGCGACAGTGATGGTGACGCCACCGGGAACGGTAACGGGTGATTTTCCTACTCTAGACATGGCTTAGCAGACCTTGCAGAGGATCTCTCCGCCCACGTTCTCTTTGCGGGCGGTACGGTCGGACATAATGCCTTGAGGGGTCGTGAGCACATAGATGCCCAAACCTCTCAATGCGCGTGGCAGATCCTTGGCGCCGCAGTAAGTGCGACATCCAGGACTACTGATACGGTCGATGGTTTGTAGGACCAACTCCCCGTCGGGGCCGTACTTCAGTGTGATTTGAAGCTCGCTGAAGGGCTTGCCCTCCACCACTTCGTACTTGGCGATGAAACCTTCACTGAGCAACACCTCTGCAATACCAACCTTGATTTTCGAGGCGGGCATCGACAGGGACTTGCGGTGAATGGCGTTCGCGTTGCGGATGCGTGTGAGCATGTCCGCGATGGGATCGTTCAACATGATTCTTTGACTCCTAGTTCCTGCCTACCAGGACGACTTGCGCATGCCAGGGATCTCGCCAACCAGCGCGCGCTCGCGCAGGCAAATACGACAGATCTGGAACTTGCGATACACAGCGCGAGGGCGTCCGCACATTTGGCAACGGGTGTAACCCCTTACCTTGTACTTCGGCTTGCGCTGAGACTTGACTATCAATGAGGTCTTGGCCATGGCTCTACTCCTTGTCCTTGTTCTCGAAGGGCATCCCGAGCGTTTTCAGCAGGGCATAGCCTTGCTCGTCGGAGGGTGCCGTGGTCACGAACGTGATGTCCATGCCTTGCTGGAACTGAATGCGGTCGAACTGGATCTCCGGGAAGATCGCTTGCTCTGAAATACCGAGGGTAAAGTTGCCTCTGCCGTCCAGCTTGCTCTTGACGCCGCGAAAGTCACGAATACGCGGCAATGCCACGTTGACCAGGCGGTCAAGGAACTCCCACATGCGATATCTGCGCAGGGTCACCGCGCAAGCGATGGGCATGTTCTCACGAAGGTGAAAGCCAGCGATTGCCTTCTTGGACAGGCGAATCGTCGGCTTTTGGCCGGTGATGATCGCCATGTCCGCAGCGGCGGTTTCCACTTTGGACTTGTTTTCCACAGCTCCATTCACGCCCATGTTAAGGACGATCTTCACGAGGCGCGGAATGGCCATCGGGTTCTCGATCGAGAACTGTTCTTTTAGGGTGCCACGAACTTCCTCACGGTACTTCGTGAGCAGTCGGGGTGTTGTTGTTTCCACGGCAGTCATGACTATTCCTTGGTCGGGCGTCGTCGCACCCCTTTACCTGTCTCTGCGTCCAGATGCATCACGTTACTGGCGTGAATCGGGAACTCGATTTGGACTCGCTCACCCTGGGGGTTTTGCTGAGTGGGCTTGCGGTGTTTCCACCTGAGGTTGACGCCTTCCACAACAACCCGATCCGCCTTGGGGATCGCGCGCACAACCGATCCGGTCGTGCCCTTGTCGTTGCCAGAAATGACAATCACTTCGTCTCCAGTACGGACGTGCATCAGACGACCTCCTGGGCCAACGAGACGATCTTCATGTAACTCTTCTCACGCAACTCGCGGGCCACAGCACCAAAGATGCGCGTTCCACGGGGGTTGCCGTCCGTGTCCACAAGCACCAGGGCGTTGTGGTCGAAACGCACGTAGGATCCGTCTTTGCGACGGGTGTTCTTCCTGACTCGCACGATCACGCCCTTGACCACGGTACCGGTCCGCACTTCGGAGCCGGCGATGGCTTTCTTGACCGAGCACACGATGGTGTCGCCCAAGCTGGCGTACATGCGGTGGGACCCGCCGAGTACTTTAATGCACTGCACGCGTTTAGCGCCGGTGTTGTCAGCGACGTCCAGGTAGGTTTGCATCTGAATCATGACTCACCCCCACCTGTGACATCAGCGCCGATGTTCTCGTTCTGAGCTTCCTCGGGAAGGACTGCTTGCCCAACGATTTCGGACATGCGCCAACGCTTGGTCTTGCTCAAGGGACGACACTCCACGAGGCGGACAGTGTCCCCCACGTTGGCGGTGTTGGCCTCATCGTGCGCCATGTACTTCTCGTGGCGACGAATGTACTTCTTGTACTTGGGGTGCTTGAACGTGCGCTCGACGCGAACGGAGATGGTCTTATCCATTCCATTCCCGATCACGGTGCCCTGAAGGACCCGCCTGGTGCCGCGCTGGACGGCGTTATCTTTGGTGTTAGCTTCCATGACTTAGAGGCTTTCCTGGCCACGGACTCCCGTGGCGCGTTCGTGAAGGACAGTGTTCATTCGGGCGATACTCCGACGCAACACTCGGATTTGAGCTGAGTTCGCAAGAGTCTCCGCACTGGCCTTAATCCGGAGCCCAAAAAGCTCCTTCTTGACCGATTTGAGCTCAAAGTCGAGCTCGGAGTCCGTCTTGCTGCGGATGTCTTCGATGTTCATCGTTCAGTTCTCTGTGGTGCCCTTCTCGGGAAGGTCTGCCTGTTTTGGTTTTCTTGTCGCGTCTAGTGAGTCGCCACGCGACGGACCATTTTGACTTTGATGGGCATCTTGTGAGCGACTCGCTTGAAGGCCAACTTGGCCTGCGTCTCGTTCACTCCACCCAGTTCGAAAAGAATAGTGCCCGGCTTGATCTGGGCCGCCCAGAAATCCACTTCGCCTTTACCTTTACCCATTCGGGTTTCAGCGGGCTTGGAGGAGACCGGCTTGTGAGGGAAAATCCGGATCCAGATCTTGGCAGCACCACCGGTGGCCCGGTTCGCTGCAACACGACCGGCCTCGATGTGGCGACCATTGATCCAGCCGTAGTCCAGTGACATCAATCCGAAGTCACCGAAGTTCACCCGGTTTCCGCGGGTAGCCATCCCTTTCATCTTGCCCCGGAATACCTTCCGGTGCTTGGTCCGTTTGGGCATCAGTCCCATTTAGCGACCCTCCCCACCACGACGACCGCGTCCACCGCCACCAGGGCGTCCGCCGCGGCCTCGGGGACCACCGTCGGAACGAGCGGTCATGCTCTGTCCCTGGCGGAAGTCGATGATGGTGCCGCGCTCGACGTCACCCTTGTAGATCCAAACCTTGACACCGATGATTCCATAGGTCGTCTTGGCTTGAGCTGTACCGTAGTCGATGTGGGCCTGAAGGGTCGACAGGGGAACTCGTCCCTCGCGCTCCTTCGTGGTCCGGGCCATTTCAGCACCGCCGAGACGTCCGGAGACCTCGACCTTGATGCCTTTGGCGCCCGACTGAATGGTCGTCTGAATCGCGCGCTTGATGGCACGGCGGAAAGCCATGCGCTTTTCAAGTGCTTCGGCGATGGTCTCGGCCACCAGCTTCGACTCGAGCTCGGGTCGCTTGACCTCGTGCAAGGTCAAGTGGCAAATCTTGCCCGAGATGTCCTGCAGCTCTTTCTTGAGAGCCTCAACCCGCACACCCTTGCGTCCAACCAGGACACCGGGACGAGCCGAGTAAATGATGACGTTGACCGCTTCTCCAGTCCGCTCGATTTCGATACGAGGGATACCGGCCGAACCGAACTCCTTCGAGATGTGCTCGCGGATCTTTTTATCCTGGAGCAGCAGCGTGCCGAAGTCTTTCTTGCTGGCGTACCAACGCGAGCGCCAGGGCTCGGTGATTGCGATGCGATAGCCGGTGGGGTGTACTTTCTGACCCATAGAACTAGGCCTCCTCTTGACCCGCTGAAGCGGGTATTTCGCGGACTATGACGAGTAAGTGACTCGTCTTCTTGGCGAACGGCATAGCGCGTCCTTGGGGACCCGGACGGTAGCGCATACGATTGTTGAGCAGGGGCCCCTCGTCAGCGCGACAGTCGGAGATGAACAGCCGGTTGAGGTTGACACCCTCGTCCTGGCTGGCATTCGCCATGGCGGAACGCAAAACCTTCAGGTAGAAGGCTGCGGCGCGCTTGGGCGAAAACTCGAGGACTTCGAGGGCCTCGTTGGCGGAACGACCGCGGATCATGTCCGCAACCAGGCGACCCTTGCGCGCGGTGAGGCGCGCGTAGCGGTGCTTGGCCGTGAACTCCGGCGCATCGTTGATTTGCTTGGTGGTCATGACGGATTAGCGGGCCTTGAGGCCTTCCTTCTTGTTGGTGTGACCACGGAAGCTGCGGGTCGCTGCGAATTCTCCCAGCTTGTGCCCCACCATGTCTTCGGTGATCGTCACCTTCACGTGCGAACGGCCGTTGTGGACCATGAACGTAAAGCCAATGAACGACGGCGGGATCGTGCAGGCACGTGCCCAAGTCTTGATCGGAGTGCTTTTGTTGCCCTCTTCCTCGAACTTGGCCACTTTTTTGGCCAGCTTGAGGTCGATATAGGGGCCCTTCTTGATACTGCGTGACATCTAGTTGGCCTCTACTTCTTCTTACGACGACGGATGATGAACTTGTCCGAAGGATTGGAACGCGAACGAGTCCGCCCACCCTTCGAGAGAACCGCGGTCGGTCCACAGGGGTGACGGCCACCGGCCGTACGCCCTTCACCACCACCCATGGGGTGGTCAACCGGGTTCATGGCGGTTCCACGAACCTTGGGACGGCGTCCCATGTGGCGGCGGCGTCCCGCCTTACCCAGCTTCACGTTCTGATGGTCCGTGTTACCGATGCGACCGATCGTCGCCATGCATCCGATGTGGATGCGGCGCAGTTCACCGGAGGGCAAGAGCACCGAAGCGTACTTGCCTTCGCGACCCATCAAGCGGGCGAAGCTACCAGCAGTGCGGCAGATCTGACCGCCGCGCTCGGCGAGCATCTCGATGTTGTGGATCTGAAGACCGATCGGGATGTCCTTGAGGCACATCGCGTTGCCCACGTTGGGCTCGGCGTCAGGGCCGGACATCAACGACTGCCCCACCGTCAACCCCAGGGGGGCGATGATGTAGCACTTGGCACCGTCAGCGTAATGCAAGAGAGCAATGTTCGCCGAGCGGTTGGGATCGTATTCGATCGTGGCCACTGTGGCGGGCACGCCAAACTTACGACGCTTGAAGTCAATCAGACGATAGCGGCGCTTGGCACCACCACCACGGCGACGACAAGTGATGCGACCGTGGTTGTTACGACCACCGGTTTTCTTCAGGGGACGCAGTAGGCTCTTCTCGGGCTTGACCTTTGAGAGGTCAGAGAAGTCGAGCACGCTACCATGTCGGCGGCCGGCTGATGTCGGCTTGTATTTCTTGATTCCCATGGTTCTAGATCACGTCAATGGTGTTGCCCTCAACGAGGGTGACCATGGCCTTCTTCCAGTTAGGAGCTTGACCGGCACGCCAACCACGGCGGCGGGCCTTGCCACCCACTCGCAGCGTGTTCACGCTCAAGACCTTGACCTCGAAGAGCGTTTCCACAGCCTGGCGGATCTCCACCTTGTTGGCATTCACGGGCACGCGGAAGTGGTAGGCGTTGCGCTGAATGGTGTCGCTTGTCGCCTTCTCGGTGATCACTGGTTTCTTGATCACGTTGTACATTCGATCGATGCTACTCATGTCTTCCTAGTTCCTAAGCGTCCTGCGCATCGGCCGCTTGGAGACCAATGCGGCTGCTGAGTTTCTCGAGGACCCCTGTCTCGACGATGATCAGGCCGCCAGCGACCACATCGAAAGAGCAGAGCTCATCCGCGGTGCGAACTTTCACACCGGGGAAGTTGCGGAAGGACTTGTAGACGGTCGCGTTCCGCTCGCTCAGAACGAGCAAGGCACGACGCGGGGACCCGAGGTCACTGAGGACCTTGCGTGCCGACTTGGAGGAGGGAGCCGAGAAGCCACCGAGATCGGCGACGACCACTTCCCCGTCCTGAAGCTTGCCAGCGATCGCGGTGCGCGTAGCGACCCGACGTGCCTTGGCAGGCATGTGGTAGGAGTAATCCTTCGGCTTGGGGCCGTGAACTGTTCCACCACCGCGCCAGATGGGCGACTTGACCGAACCCGCACGTGCGCGGCCGGTGTGCTTCTGCTTGTAGGGCTTCTTTTGAGAGCCCTTGATCTCGGAACGCCCCTTGGTGGAAGCGTTGCCTTGACGTTGGTTCGCCTGGTGCATGACCACGGCGTCTTTCAGGGTGCGGTACAGAATCTTGTCACCGAAGGAGTCCGTTTGGACCTCGACTTCGCTAACACTGCCCGCTTTGTAGCTTTTGACTTGCATCTAGATGGTCCTGGCGGCTCAGCGCTTCTTGGGGGTCTTGGTGCCAGTCTTCGCCGTTTGGACCTGAACGAAGCCATTGATAGCTCCGGGCACGGCCCCTTTGATGAAGAGCAAATTGCGATCCAAATCAACGCCCATCACCTTTAGGTTCTTGGTCGTCTGTCGCGAGTTGCCGTAGTGGCCGGAAGAGCGCTTGCCCTTGAACACGCGGGACGGGTAGGCCGAGCAACCGATCGAACCAGGCGCACGATAGTTCTTCGAACCGTGAGTCTTGGGACCCCGGGAGAAACCGTGGCGCTTAATCGTGCCGGCGAAACCGCGCCCCTTGGTGGTACCAATGACGTCGACCAACATGCCGGTCTCGAAGGCGTCCACGCAGCGCTCTTCACCCACACCGACGGTGCTGGCTGCGCTGAGGCGCTCTTCACGCATGTAGCGCTTGGGAGCGACGTCCGCTTTCTTGAAATGTCCGATGCGAGGCTTGGTACAGCGTGATTCGCGCACGTCCTCGAACGACCACTGCACGGCATTGTAGCCGTCGTTGTCATCTGTCCGAATCTGTGTCGCGACGCACGGACCGGCTTCAACCACGGTAACTCCCGTAGCTGTGCCGTCCTCAGCGAATAGCTGAGTCATGCCTCGTTTGCGCCCTAGGATCAGCGTCATGATTCCTGCGAGAGTAAGTGGGTAAAGTGCCGGTTCGACTCGTAGAGGTCCGTTGACCTCGACGCCGAGCCACGCGACGGAAGAAAGGGGAAAGCAACGTCGCTGGCGGCGATGAGTGGGTCAGTGTTGACCGGCACTCCAAGCCAGGGCGTCGTTGTTGTTTGAATGAGAAAGTTGGCGGGATGCCGGCTAGGCCGGCGCTCGGTTCGACTCGTTCAAGGCCCCCACCAGGGACCCCGAAC
Organism: Minisyncoccia bacterium; assembly: GCA_047638655.1. Lineage (GTDB taxonomy): Bacteria > Planctomycetota > UBA1135 > UBA1135 > JABACD01. The sequence goes on from JBLIMI010000049.1 coordinate 7,434, forward strand.
TCGCACCTGGGGCCTAAGCCTTGATGCGGATGTCCACGCCCGCAGGCATGTTCAAGCTAGAGAGAGAATCCACCGTTTGCGGGGTGGGCTCCGAGATGTAGATCAGACGCGTGTGCGTCCGGATCTCAAACTGCTCCCGAGACTTCTTGTCAATGAAAGGGGATCGCAGCACCGTGTACTTCTCGATACGAGTCGGCAGCGGGATCGGGCCAGCCACGCGGGCACCCGTTCTCTTGGCCGTCTCGACGATGTCGACACAGGATTGATCGAGGGCCTCGTGATCGTAGGCCTCCATGCGAATTTGGATCTTGTCCTTCATCAGTTGCAGTCAGAACCCAATAGGCCGACGCCCATGAAGCAAAATGCTCGCGGGGCGCTCGTTACCTTGGAAACAGTCAGTAAGGGGTCCTCAGATGCGGGGAAAGGTCTCCGGAGCAAGCCCGGACTATCGATCCTCACTTGAGGGGCGAAGAAAATAGCAGTGAGGGCGCCAGCCGTCAACGATCCGGCCCACAAAGCGCTGCATTGCTGTGATTTCTTTTCGGTACTGCCTGGCACGAGTGTGGACTGGCCGGCGCCGATCTCCCCATTCTGGGGCAGGAGGGGGTCAGGAAGTGGGTTTTTATCCAAGCCGTAGCAGACGCAGGCCCTGCCACGTGTAACGGGGCCGCCGATCTCTTGGTAGCTAAAGCCCTTGCGATTGTTTCCAAGAGGTGAATCCACACTCATCCCAGGCAGTACCGGGGGCAGACCTGGTTGGCGGGAGGGCCTTCAAGCACCGAACCGCCCCCCCCCCACCCCGCCACTCAATGCCAAAGCAAGCCTCGGGCTTCCAACTCACTCTCCGGCACCGGCCGGAAGCCCTGCGGAGTCATGGAGAAGCTGGCGCGCCCTTGGGATAGGGAACGCACTGCCGTGGAGTAGCCAAACATCGCTGAAAGGGCCACTAGACCCCGAATGGTACGCAACTCCCCATCGGACTCCACCTCCGCCAGGCCTGCCCGCCGGGAGTTTAGGTCGGCGATGATCCCGCTCGAGTACTCCGCCGGGGTCTGGATCTCGAAGGCCACCTGCGGCTCCTCCAACCGCACCCCCTCCGAGGGTAAGGCTTGACGGACCGCGACCACCGCTCCCTGGGAGAAGGCGACATCGCTGGCCCGTCCTTCTCGGGTACTGGCCTCCAGCACCTCGATTTTCGCGCCCGAGAGTTGGAACCCAAAGCGCGGACCGACCTGCATCTCCTGGCGCAGCGCCTCCTCGAGCACGGCCTGCACAGCCTCGCTCTCCACGGCACCCAAGGCAAAGTGCACCTCGGGTGCGCTAGCCTCGGGATTGGGAGTGACCGCAATTCGCACACGGGCGAACACCTCGGATCCTCCCAGGAGTCGGTCCACCACTCCCTCCCCTTGACCCGAGTCCATCACGGCCTCGCGATAGCTGACTCGAGGCTCCCCCACGCGCAAGGCGAGTCGAAACTCTCCGGCTAGGCGGTGTTCCACCACCTCAAGGTGCAACTCCCCCATGCCACTGACAACCCACTGCCCCGAGTCATCTTCTCTAGCGTGAAAAGTTGGATCTTCGTGCATCAGCCACTCGAGGGCAGCGCGCAATCGATCGCGGTCGCCGCCCCCTTCCGGCTCGATCACTCGAGTGATGACCGGCTCCGGAAACTGGAGTTCCTCGAAGGACAGCGCTTGCCCCTCACTGCAGAGGGTGTCACCGGTCCCGGTACTCTTGAGCCCGGTCAAACCAACAATGTCCCCAGCACAAGCCTCGTCGATGGACTGATGATCGTCGGCATGGATGCGCAATACGCGAGCGATGCGCTCGCGCTTGCCGGTCCGGGAGTTGTGCAGCGTCATGCCGGGCACCAAGGTTCCGGAATAGACCCGCACAAAAGTCAGGTCTCCGTGTGGGCCGGCGTGCAACTTGAATGCCATGGCCGCGGGGGGACCCTCGGGGTCCGCGGCCAGCGACACTGTCTCGCCAGTCTTGATGCGAGTGGCTTGGGCCGGTGGAAGATCCAGTGGAGAGGGAAGGTAGTCCACCACAGCATCGAGCAAAGGCCGCACGCCGATGTCGCGCAGGGCAGCACCAGCCAGCACAGGGACAAGCCTGCGCTCGATCACAGCGCGCCTCAAGGAGCGCCTAATTTGCTCCACAGAAGGCTCCTCGTCCTCCAAGACCAGGGCCAACAACTCTTCGTCGTCGTCCGCCAGAGTCTCGATGATGTCCGAGCGCAGCACGCCGACCTCATCCGACACCTCATCGGGCAAAGGCACTTCGACTAGATCACAACCGTAGGCTCCGGGAGGAAACGTCCAGGCGCGCAGCCCGACCAGATCGATCAAACAACGCACTCCGCCTTCCGTGTCCAACACCGGAAACTGAATCGGCAAGCCACGCACGCCCAAGCGCGTCTCAAGCGTCGCCACGGCCCCCAGGAAATCCGCGCCCGCCCGGTCGCACTTGTTGACGAAGGCGATTGCGGGAACGGCGTGGCGCTCCATTTGCCGCCAGACGGTCTCCGATTGCGCTTGTACGCCGACCACCGCGTCGAGCACGAGGATGCCCCCATCGAGCACGCGCATGCAACGCTCGACCTCAACGGTGAAGTCCACATGCCCGGGGGTGTCGATCAGGTTCAGCTCGTGACCACGCCAAGGAATGCGGGTAGCTGCGGACGAGATCGTGATGCCTCGCTCGCGCTCTTCTGCCATCCAGTCGAGGACAGCAGTCCCATCATCCACCGCTCCCGCGCGGCGCTCCACTCCGGTGTGAAAGAGCATGCGCTCGGACACGGTGGTCTTGCCCGCATCGATGTGAGCAGCCACTCCAAAGTTTCGCAACAGGGCCAGATCCATCACTCCATTGGACACAACCCGCGACGACTCGGTCAGGACAAAATCTCGGTGTTCAGCTCGAGAAACTCAGTCGACCAGCGGTATCCTTCCAGAAGGGCCGGACCTGGCCCCCACACCAGGAATGCGGCCGCATACAACGCCTCGATGGAGGCCAATCCAGCTTCGGGATCATCGAAGACTCTGCTCTTGCGAGGATAGGCCGTTAGCAAGCGAGGAAGTCGACGACGCACGGGCTCGCCGGTCACCGTGCGCCCCAAGTTCTCCAAGCGGCGCCAGGAGCAGTCGATCAGAAACAGGCCGCGGCCTGCATCTTGCGCGCTGAGTTCCTCCCCTTCCGGATCCAACAACACACGCCCCGCGGCGTCGATCGTTCGATCACGGTGGTAGTTCACGAACTGCACACCACTCATCCCGCGCAAGGGCGTGAGCGAGCACTTCTTCACCGATTCCCGAGGATCGCGCAAGATCAAGATGTCGAGGTCAAACTTCGGCATGGGGAGCAGCTAGAGGGAAACGAAAACAGCCGACCACGGGGTCGGCTGCTGAATAAAACGGGACGGCGTGCGTCCCAGCGCGTCACTCTCCGCCTTAGGCGTAGTGAGCGTAGGCGCGGTTCGCGTCGGCCATCTTGTGGATGTTCTCTTTCCACTGAACCGAGGCGCCTGTTCCGTTGAATGCGTCGACGAGCTCGCTCGCCAGGCACTCGGCCATGGGCTTCCCCTTCTTCTTGCGGGAGTTGTCAACAATCCAGCGAATCGCAAGACTCTGCTGACGGTGACGCTTCACTTCGCGGGGCACTTGGTAGTTGGCACCACCAACACGCTTCGAACGAACTTCGACCATCGGGCGAACGTTGTCGAGGGCTTTGTTGAAGAGCTCGAGTTGATCCTCGCAGTCCGTGACTTGCTTCTCAGCAATGTCCATGGCCTCGTAGAAGATCTTCTGAGCTGTGCTCTTCTTACCGTCGAGCATCAACTTGTTGATGAACTTCGAAACGATGATCGAACCGAGCTTGGGATCGGGCCTGAGGTAAACAGCAGTGGACTTGTAGTTCCGGGGCATTCTGGGCGACCTGGTTTCTTGTGGGTCGTTAGGGAGCTAAAAAGGGTCGAAGCGGGCGCGAGCCTACTTCTTGGGACGCTTGGTACCGTACTTGGAACGGCCCTGGGCACGGTCGTCGACACCAGAGGCGTCGAGGGTACCGCGCAAGACGTGATAACGCACACCGGGAAGGTCGCGG